>NZ_BAAGSO010000060.1:354395-366413 GCF_054782395.1 Streptomyces daliensis
CCAACCCCACACGACCACCGGCACAAGCCAAGAACCACGCGGCGCAAGCCGCACCGCACCGCAACCACACACCGCGCCCACCCACCAAGCCGCACCCGGCATACAGCGAACCGCACAGCGCAGCGCCCCGCGCTGGCGTGCTGCGGCACAAATCCAGCGCGGGACCCTACGGTGCCCACCTGAGAGGTCAGCCGTCCCGCGCAACACCCCCGTGAAGCGGCAACCCCGCGTTTCCTTCCGCACCCCGCGAAGGGGCCCCGCAGTCGCGGTTCGAGTTGATGCAGGTCACCGCCCTGGACATCAACTTCTCGGGCATGACGTTGATGAAGTCACCGTGATCCGTCAGCGGCTTGTGCAACTGCTCGGGGAAGCTGTCCACGGCGAACGGTGTGTCCTCCGGGATGCCCCCGCCCGTCGGCACGTCGTACGCGATCCGCTGCTGGAGCTGTGGGATGGCGCGGAAGCCGTCGGGGCACGTGCCGTCCTCGCGCGCGAAGGCCACGTGGTCGCGGTGGTTGCCGCTGTCCGTGTTCTGGCCGTCCCAGCAGCTCTGGAAGTTGAAGGTGCGCACCACCTGGGCGCCCTCGGGACACAGCGGATACTTGTCCTTGAGCTGCCGGTCCTCGAACCCCTCACAGCTCCAGGAGGCGTTGGCGTTGGCCGTGCCGTTGGTGAACGACTTCGCGTCCCCGGTGATGATGCGCAGGAAGCGCGGCATCTCGGTCACCTCGCTCACGGGGCTCCCCTTGAAGGTGAGCGAGACGGAGGCGGGGCTGAGGACGGAGCCGATGTTGCCGTCGTGGGCGCCGCCCGGCTGGTGGCCGCCCTCCTGTTCGCCGTCCAGCGCGCGGAGGACGGGCCAGTAGTGCGTGGAGCGGTCCTCGTTGTCGCAGGTGGTGTCAGCGGCGGCGAGGCTCTCGTCCGTGGAGAAGGCGTCCGTCGACACGTTGCCCACGTAGTCGTGCACGTGGTGGGCGCCGTTGCTGACGCCGGGCGCGGCGATGACGTTGTCGGAGTTGAAGTGGCCCTCCTCGTTCGTGCCGCACTCGGTGGTGAAGCTGCCCGTGGACGCGTTCTCGCCCTCCTCGGGCGCTGGTACGTTCGGCTCGACGGTGGTGATGTCGACGAAGTCCTCGGCGACGGGCCCGCCCTGCTGCCCCTGGCCCCCGCCACCCTGACCCCCGCCACCCTGGTCGTCGCCGCCCGCCGCTCTGTCCTCTCCGTCCTCCTTCACCCCGCACGAGCGCATCCGCTCCAGCGCGCCGGGCCGCGCGGCGCCCCGCTCCGCTATCGCGTCCGCGATGGCGGCGATGGTCCTGGTGCGCTGGGCGCGCAGCCTGTCGAGGACGGGCGCGGTGCCCGTCGCCTTCGCGGAGTCCTGCCCGTCGAGCCCTTCGAGCTTGCCGTACGCCTCCGCGACCTGCGCGTCCAGTCTCGCGAGGCCCTTGGCGACGTCGACCCGCGCGCCGCGCGGCACCTTGTCCAGCGCGAGCCCGACGTCCGGGCAGTCGACGGTGAGCGTACGGGCGGCGGGCTCGGCGTCCGTGCCCGCCGAGGCCCCGTTGCCGGGTCCGGCCGAGGCGTTCGCGGCGACGACCGCGATCCCGCCGCCGCCCAGCGCCAGCGCCGAGGCGATGGCGACGGCCTTGCTCGCCGTCCGCGAGCGTTTGTGGGGGTGCTGTCTCATGTGGCGTTCACTCCACTTCGGTTCAGCTTCGGTACTGCGCGTTGTCAGTTCAGCGCGTCGAAGTCCACGAGCCCCGTGTCCTCCAGGACCGTGATGTGGTCAAGGACGACGGCGTTCGCCCTGGTGGCGAGGGCCCGCACCATCGAGTTGCGGGTCTCGTGCCGCACGATCCCGACGAGGCCGAAGACCTTGCCGTGCGCGCGGCGCAGCAGGTTGACGAAGGTCCGGTCGTACGCGTCGCCCTGGGCCGCGTTCATCTGGGCGAGCCAGCCGCGCTGCTGCGCGGTGGGCTGGTTGGGCAGGCTGATGCCCAGCGCCCTGCCCGCTTCGACGGACCGCCGGTCGAGTTCGCTGTGCCCCTCGACGAGGTGGTCGCCCGCGGTCTGGACGGACTCGCGTTCGCCGCGCTCCTGGGCCTCGCGCCCGGAGGGCAGTTCCCACAGCCCGGCGAGCCGCACCTTGCGCACGAAGTCCCGGTCCAGCGCGGTGAGCGGACCGTAGGGCGTGCTGACGGTGCCGCCGCCGTCGTCGTCCCAGCCCTGCCGGGCCGCGGTGACGGAACGGTTGCCGTTGAAGGTCTGGAGGGGCAGCAGCAGCGCCGTGAGCGTCGCCACCAGGGCGACGACGACCAGTGCTGTGCCGACGGCCCGGCCGGACGCGAGGTATCTCGTGAGGGGCCCGCCGATGATGTACCGCATGAGCCGCCCTCCTCTCCGCACCCGGCTCCGCGTCCGACGCGTCCGACGCGTCCGACGCGTGCGTGCCATGCGTGCCGTGCGTCCCGTACGTCCTTCGAGTGCTCTGGGACGCTAAGCCCGGGGGAGGGGGCGGAGGCGGCGCTTCTTCGTCACCTGACAAAGACCGCTTCGGGCCCGCGGATCGCTGCTACATTGCCGCCCCGCCACCCGCGGGCGGTACGGGACCGTCAGCGTGCGTAGAGCTGCTCGATCTCGGCCGCGTACATCCGCGTGATCGCACTGCGCCGCAGCTTCAGCGACGGCGTCATCAGCCCGGAGTCCACGCTGAACTCCTCGGACAGCACCCGGTAGGTGCGGATCGACTCGGCGCGGGAGACGACGGTGTTGGCCGCCGCCACGGCCCTGCCGATCTCGTGGTCCAGCTCGTCGTCGAGCGAGTGGCCCCGCGCCTCGCCGTGGGCGCGGTGGCGTTTCCAGTGCTCCAGGGCCTCCGGGTCGAGGGTGAGCAGCGCGGCGACGTACGGGCGGTCGTCGCCCACCACCAGGGCCTGCGAGACGAGGGCGTGCGCGCGCAGCCGCTCCTCCAGGACGAGGGGCGAGACGCTCTTGCCGCCGCTGGTCACGATGATGTCCTTCTTGCGCCCGGTGATGACCAGATAGCCGTCGTCCTCCAGGTGCCCCACGTCCCCCGTCGCCAGCCACCCGTCGCGCAGTACCGCGTCCGTGGCCGCCGGGTCGCCCACGTACCCGGAGAACAGCATCTCCCCGCGCACCCACACCTCGCCGTCCCGCGCGATGTGCACCGAGGCGCCCGGCATGGGGCGGCCCACGGTGCCGAAGCGGGGCCGCCCGGGCGGCTGGGCTGTGACGGCTGCCGTGGTCTCGGTGAGCCCGTACCCGTCGTAGACGGTGATCCCGGCGCCCGCGAAGGTGAGCCCGAGTTCGCGGCTGAGCGTGGACCCGCCCGAGACGACGTTGCGGGTACGGCCGCCCAGCACCTCCCGCAGTCTCCGGTACACCAGCCGGTCGTAGAACGCGTGCCGTGCGCGCAGCGCGGCCCCAGGGCCAGGGCCCTCCTCCAGCGTCTGCCGCTCCACGGCCTCGGCGTAGCGCGCCGCGGTCTCGGCGGCCTGCTCGAAGAGCCGTCCCCTGCCCGTCTCGTCGGCTGCGCGCCGGGCCCGCTCGAAGAGCTTCTCGAAGACGTACGGGACGGCGAACACGCACGACGGCCTGAACGACTGGAGCGCGGGCAGCAGTTCGTCGGCGCCCAGCTCCGGCTGATGCCCCATCAGGATGCCGCCGCGCAGGCACATGACGGTCACCATGAGCCCGTAGATGTGGCACAGCGGCAGGAACACGAGGACGGAGGGCTGCTCGTCGCGCTCGGCCATCAGGCCGCGCCAGCCCGCGAGGAGGTTGTCGCACTCGAAGGCGAGGCTGGAGTGGGTGATGACGCAGCCGCGCGGCGGGCCGGTGGTGCCCGAGGTGTAGACGACGGCGGCCGTCGTGCGCGGGGTGACCGCCCAGCGGTGCCGGTGCACCTGCTCGTCGCTGACGACGGTGCCCGCGTCGCTGAGCGCCTTCACACAGCCCGCGTCGAGCTGCCACACCCGTTGCAGCTCCGGCAGCCCGCCGCAGGCGGCGCCCAGCGTCATGGCGTGGTCCTCGTGCTCGACGACGATGGCGCGGGCCCCCGAGGTGGACAGCACCCACCGCAGTTGCTCGGCGGAGGACGTCGGGTAGACGGGCACGACCTGGGCGCCGACGGTCCACAGCGCGAAGCTGAAGAGCGTCCACTCGTAGCACGTGCGGGCCATCACGGCGACGGGGTCGCCGAACCGCACACCCTCGGCCAGCAGCCCCTTGGCCAGCGCGAACACCTCGTCGCGGAAGGCCGACGCGGTCACCTCGCGCCACTGTCCCCCGTCGGACGGGTCGCGGCGGGCCACCTGGAGCAGCCCGGGTTCGCGCGCCGCCGTCTCGAAGACGGTGTCGGCCAGCCCGCCGGACCGCAGGGGCTCCACCATCGGCGGCACACTGAACTCCCGCACGGCACGCCCCCTGGTCCTCATCCACCGCTACCCACTCGCCACATTCAGTGACGGAGGCCGCAAGTTACCCGGACGGGACCAAGATGCCTAGGGGGGTTGTCGTGTCTTCAAGGTCCTGTCCGTCTCATGTCCGGATTTCACCGCTCGGCGGCGCTGGGTGTGGTGAGTTGGCGCGGTACGGACGTGTCAGGAGGGGGCGCCGGCCGTACGGTGAGTGCGCGCGGTGTGGCATGTTCACGACGCGTTGCTCCCGTCGGTCTCCCACGGGCCGCGGAAGGCCCCCGGCGAAAGGACCCGCCCCGTGCGACGCGTTCCGCTCCCCCTCGCGACGGCCGCCGCGCTCGCCCTCGCCGTCACCCTCGCGGCATGCCCGGCAGCGGCTCGGTGGCTCTGGCCAGGGGGAGAGAAGAACGGCCGCACCCGAGGTCTGTAGCGGTTTTATGCGTCCATGACGTGACGGTGAGTAGGGTCGGGCTTGTGCAGCTTCGTTACAACTACCGGGTCTACCCGGATGCCGCCCAGTGCCGTGCGCTGGCGAAGGCGTTTGGGTGTGCGCGTGTGGTGTGGAACGACTGTCTGCGTGACCGGAGGGAAGCGCACGCGGCGGGGCTGCCGTATGTGACGTCGGCCGAGCTGTCGCGGCTGCGCATCACCCAGGCCAAGCGCACCGCCGAGCGCGCCTGGCTCGCCGAGGTCTCCGCCGTTGTCCTGCAACAGTCCCTGCGGGATCTGGATGCCGCCTACAAGAACTTCTTCGACTCGGTCACGGGCAAGCGGCCCGGCCGCAAGGCCGGTCCGCCCCGCTACAAGTCGAAGAAGGACACCCGGCAGTCGGTCCGCCTCAACGCCAACGCCTTCTCCCTCCCCGGCGACGGCAGGGTGTATGTGGCCAAGGTGGGCCACCTCAAGGTCAGGTGGTCGCGTCCGCTTCCGGCGGCCCCGACTTCGGTGACCGTCACCAGGGACGGCGCGGGCCGGTACTTCCTCAGTTTCGTCGTGGAGACCGAGCCCGACATCCTCCCCGTGCTGGGGACAGAGGCCGGTATCGACCTCGGGCTGTCCGTCTTCGCCGTCCTCTCCGACGGCTCCAGGATCGCCAGCCCCCGTTTCCTGCGCCGGGCGGAGAAGAAGCTCAAGCGTCTTCAGCGGGAGCTGTCCCGCAAGGCGAAGGGGTCGAAGAACCGGGCCAAGGCCCGTGCCCGGGTCGCGCGCCAGCACGCCAGGGTGGCGGATAGGCGCCGGGACTGGCACCACAAGGCATCCACACGGATCATCCGCGAGAACCAAGCGGTGTATGTGGAAGACCTCGCGGTCTCCGGTCTCGCCCGCACCCGGCTGGCCAAGTCCGTGCACGATGCGGGATGGTCCGCATTCGTGGGCATGCTGGAGTACAAGGCAGCTCGTCACGGCCGCACCTTCACCAGAGTGGACCGCTTCTTCCCCTCCTCCCAGGTCTGCTCGGTCTGTGGAGTGCGGGACGGTCCCAAGCCCCTGCACGTGCGGGAGTGGACGTGCGGCGAGTGTGGCACGGTGCATGAGCGTGACCACAACGCGGCCCGCAATGTCCTCTTCGAGGGACGCCGTATCGTCGCCGCCGGACGGACGGAGACACCAAACGCCTGTGGAGCGCCGGTAAGACGGGCACCCGTGCCCGCACAGCGCCGTGAAGCAGGAAGCCCCCGGAAGGGCCAGACGGCCCAGGCCGGAATCCCTGGACTTTAGGCCAGGGAGCACGTCAAGCACAGTCACGTACGCTGGAGGCATGCGCTTCATCGATCCGGGAACCGGCGGTCACGCGGAGACATCCCCGGTGCCTTACGACCTCACGTACGACGACGTCTTCATGGTGCCGAGCCGCTCCGCCGTCGGCTCCCGGCAGGGCGTGGACCTGTCGGCCCCGGACGGGACCGGCACCACCATCCCGCTCGTGGTGGCCAACATGACGGCCATCGCGGGACGCCGGATGGCCGAGACAGTCGCCCGGCGCGGCGGGCTCACGGTCATCCCGCAGGACATCCCCCTCGATGTCGTCACCGAGGTCATCGGCTGGGTCAAGCAGCGGCATCTCGTGCTCGACACCCCGATCACCCTCACCCCAGCCCAGACCGTCGCCGACGCGCTGTCGCTGCTCCCCAAGCGGGCGCACGGCGCGGGCATCGTCGTCGAGGACGAGCGGCCCGTCGGCATCGTGACGGAGTCGGATCTGACCGGCGTGGACCGCTTCACGCAGCTCTCCGAGGTCATGACCCGCGATCTCGTGGTGGTGGACGCGGACATCGACCCCCGCGAGGCGTTCAACCGGCTCGACGCGGCCCACCGCAAGCTCGCCCCCGCCGTGGACGCGGACGGAAAGCTTGTCGGCATCCTCACCCGCAAGGGCGCACTGCGCGCCACCCTCTACACCCCGGCGACGGACGCGGAGGGCAGGCTGCGCGTCGCCGCGGCCGTCGGGATCAACGGCGATGTCGCGGGCAAGGCCAAGGCCCTCCTCGCCGCTGGCGTGGACACCCTCGTCGTGGACACCGCGCACGGCCACCAGGAGCGCATGATCGAGGCGCTGCGCGCCGTGCGCTCCGTCGATCCGCAGGTCCCGGTCGTCGCGGGCAACATCGTCTCGGCCGAGGGCGTGCGCGATCTGATCGAGGCGGGCGCCGACATCATCAAGGTCGGCGTCGGGCCCGGCGCCATGTGCACCACCCGCATGATGACGGGCGTGGGGCGCCCGCAGTTCTCCGCCGTCCTGGAGTGCGCGGCCGAGGCCAGGAAGTACGGCAAGCACGTCTGGGCCGACGGCGGCGTGCGCCACCCGCGCGATGTGGCCATGGCCCTGGCCGCCGGTGCGTCGAACGTCATGATCGGCTCGTGGTTCGCCGGTACGTACGAGTCGCCGGGCGATCTCCAGCAGTCAGCCGACGGGCGGTACTACAAGGAGTCCTTCGGTATGGCCTCCGCCCGCGCCGTGCGCAACAGGACGAGCGAGGAGTCCGCCTACGACCGCGCCCGCAAGGCGCTCTTCGAGGAGGGCATCTCCACCTCGCGGATGTTCATCGACCCGTCGCGCCCCGGCGTCGAGGACCTGATCGACGGCATCATCGCGGGCGTCCGCTCCTCCTGCACCTACGCGGGCGCGGCATCGCTGGAGGAGTTCGCGCAGAAGGCGATCATCGGCATCCAGAGCGCGTCGGGCTACGCGGAGGGCAAGCCGCTGCACGCGAGCTGGTGACCTCCGCTGTCCGGCAGGAGCACGGGCACGGGTACGGGTACGGATTCGGCCTGAACCGAATCCGTACCGGACACCGGCAGCCCCGTGCTGCCATGTGCCGCATGAGGACCTACACACGAGACGACCACAGCGGCACAGGCCCCGGCGAGATCACCCCCGACGGGTGCTCCGTCGAGATGTACGCCCGCCTCCCCGAGAACGGCGAGACCGGCGTCATCGCCGCCGCCGTCCCGCGCGGCAGCACGACCCTCCTCGAACTCGGCGCGGGCGCGGGCCGCATGACGCGGCCCCTGCTGGCACGCGGCTTCCACGTCACCGCCGTGGACGAGTCGGCGGCGATGCTCGCGAAGGCGGCCGAGCTGGCCCCCGACGGTGCGGCCCTGCGGACGGTGTGCGGCGCCATCGAGGACCTGCGGCTCGACGAGCGCTTCGACGTGGTGACCCTGACGTCGTTCCTGGTCAACACCGCCGACCCGGTCCAGCGCGAGGGCATCCTGCGTGCGTGCGCGCGCCATGTCGCCGACGACGGCTGCGTGATCCTCCAGCGGGAGCGGGACGGGCTGCACGAGGACTTCGTGCCGGGGGAGGAGTGGACGAGAGGCGGCATGACGATCCGCTCCGCCGACAGGGAGCCCGTGGGGGAGGGGGTGGCCCGGATCCGCTTCGAGTACGCCTTCGAGGACGCGGAGTGGAGCCAGACCTTCTACTCGTACTTCCTGTCACGGCCCGACTTCGAGGCCGCACTCGCGGCGGCCTCCCTCACCCTGGACGCCTACCTCACCGACGACGGCTGCTGGGCCCGCGCCGTCCCCGTGCGGGGTGTGTCCCGCTCCGTGTGAGGGCTGCGGCGCCGGTCGCGAGGAGGAGCACGGCGGCCACGACCCAGGGCACGAGGTCTCCAGCGCCCGCGCCCGTCCCCGTCTCGGCGAGCCCTTCGCCGTCGCGCTGCTCGCTCTTGTGGTCACCGGTACCCTGCGGCGTACGGGGCGTCGGCCGCACGGGCGCGTGCTCCTCGCCGTCGAGCGTGACCCGTACCGTCGCCGCCCCCTCCCGCACCGCGCCCACGGTCACCGTCGTCGCCCCCGACACGAGCGTGTCACCGGCCGCCAGCGCGCCCACCCTCGCCGGGTCGCCCTCGCTCGGGCCGGTGTCGACCAGCTCGGACTCGGCGTAGTCGCCACCCCGCACGCGGTACGCGAAGACGCCGTCCACCTCCGTGTCGAGCGCGCCCGACGCGCGGCGCAGCTCCAGGAGGAGCCGGTCGCCGCCGTCGAGCGGCACCTCCAGGGCCCGCACTCCCTTCGCGGGGCCGTGGAGTGGCCGCAGCCCGTACGTACCGGACTCCGCCACCCGCAGGGACTCCGCGCCGAGCCAGCCGGCGTGCGCCATCTCGGGCGCGGCCAGCCCCGCCGCCGCGCCCCCGCCGCCCATCGGCGTCTTGTGGCTGGTGCCGTCCGTCTCCGTGCAGTCGTCCAGCGCGCCGTCGGGGCAGTCGAGGCGCATGTGGTGGCCGAGGCCGAGGTTGTGGCCGATCTCGTGGACGAGGGAGTCGTACGAGAGGTCGTCCGGCATCCAGCTCGTCGAGCCCTGGACGCTCGCGAGCCCCGACCATCCGCAGTCCGCGTCCCGCGCGGGGAACACGATCGACAGGTGGTCGTAGTCGGCCTCGGTGACGCCGCGTGCGGCGAGCTGCCGCTCCGTCTCCTCGGCCATACGGGCGTCGTCGCAGCCCGCGGCCCGCATGGGCAGGTCCAGCGGGCCGATGACGGGGGCGTCCCCTGAGGGGACGAAGCGGGCCGCGCCGCGCGAGACGGCGCGGTAGTAGGAGTCGAGGGAGCGGGCGGCGCCGAAGTAGGTGTCCGTGAGGGTGGCCTCCAGCGTGGCGGCGTCCCGGAGACGGCTGTCGCGGAAGTTCACCATCACCACGGCGACCCTCCGCTCACCCGAGACGGCCTGCCCCTGCGGTATCGGCTCCCTTTCCTCGGCTTCCCCGGTGCCGGTGCCGCTCTCGCCGCCCGTCGCCGTCGACGGTACGGCCAGTACGAGCACGGCGACGGTGAGGAGGACGACGAGGACCGCCAAGCCCGTACGGCCACGTTCCCGCTCGCCTTCCCGCTCCCGCATGAGGGAGCGGAGGCGCTGGCGCGAGGGGAGCGGCATCGGGTTCCTCCGGCGGACGGCTCGCGAAGTGACCAGGGCAGCGATCAGGGCCTGGAAGACCTGAAGGTAGGGCCCACGGCGGACTCCTGGACAGGGGGCCCGAAGCGCTTAAGCCGCAGTTATGGCTGATTTAGGGGTCGTGGCGGGCCGTGTTCTACTGCTGCTGTGCCACTGAACGATCTCGACGAACGCATCGTCCACGCCCTCGCGGAGGACGCCCGCCGTTCCTACGCCGACATCGGGACCGAGGTCGGCCTCTCAGCCCCCGCCGTCAAGCGCCGCGTGGACCGGCTCCGTGCCCAGGGTGCCATCACCGGCTTCACCGTCCGCGTCGACCCCGCTGCGCTGGGCTGGGAGACCGAGGGGTTCATCGAGATGTACTGCCGCTCCAACACCTCGCCCGAGGCCATACACCGCGGCCTCTCCCGCTACCCCGAGGTGGCCTCAGCGTCCACGGTGACCGGCGAGGCGGACGCCATCGTCCAGATCTTCGCGTCCGACATGCGCCACTTCGAGCGCGTCCTGGAACGCATCGCGGGCGAGCCCTTCGTCGAGCGCACGAAGTCGGTCCTCGTCCTCTCTCCGCTCCTGCGCCGCTACTCTGCGGGCCCGCCCGCGTCCGCCTGAGCCCTCCCCGGGCGCAGAGGGCTCCGGCCTCGTACCGCCGTCACGAGACCGGAGCTGTGACCCCGTCCCCTGGACCGCTGCCGACGGTTTCCCCGGGGGACGGGGGTCTTATGGGGCGACGGTGGTGAGTTGGAGGGTGCGTCCTCCGACGAGGGGTGCGGTGAGGATGACGGTGCGGCCGTCGTGTTGCAGTGCTTTGCCGATGCGGGTGTGGCGGGCGTGCCACCAGTGGCGGGGTGCGAGCAGGGTGGATACGCAGTCGCGTGTTTCCCCGTCGACGGTGATGCGTTCGCCTTTTTCGCGGAGGCGGAGGGGGTGGCAGGCGTGGGCGGTGAGGAGGGTGGCGAGGTTGCCTTCCATGATTTCGATGATCTGGCCTCGTGGCATGGGGCGGGGGTAGCTGGTGAGGATGGCGGGTCCGTGGGGGAGTTCGTACATGAGGCGTACGGCGCGGTCCTGGATGCGTCGCATGACGAAGCGCTGCTGCTGGCCGTCGAGTACGGCGACGGGGAAGCCCGATGTGGTGGCCCAGCCGTGGGGGTCGTAGAGGACGTCGTCGGGGTCGGCGGGGATGAGGACGGTGTGGTCGCGGGGCACGGGCATGCTCCAGGTCAGTTGGGGGTGGGGGTCACGGGTTGCGCACCACGCGCAGGGTGGGTGATGGTTCGGCGTCCGGCTCGGGGTCGGACTCGACGGCCTCGGTGTCGTTAGCGGGGCGTTTCCCGGCACCCGTGAAGACGGTGATGGCGCGGGCGACGGTCTCACCGGTGACGTCGGCGCGGATGGCGGCGAGGGGGAGGTAGGCGCCGTGTCCGGGGCACATCCACACCGGTTCGTGCCAGGGGTAGCGGGCTGTGGGCAGGTAGCGGACGACAGGGCCCACGTGACCGCCGCCCTCGACCGCGCACTGGGGGCGTGTCACTGGTCCGCCTCCGGCGCCTGCTGTTGGCGTACGGCGTCCAGCGCGGCCCGCAGTGCCTCCGGCGGGGTGCGGGTGTGGTCGTTGCCGTTCAGCCAGTGCACACCCGGACCCTGTCTGCGCTGCGGCCCTGGCATGAACAGCCACGCGCCGATGCTCAGGTACTCGGTGCCCGCCCCGAAACCGTCGCCGGTGTCGTACGGGACGAGGAAGACGAAGTCCCCGTCGTCGTAGTACACCGCAGCGGCGTCGCCGAGCTGGGCGAGCGCCGGTCGGCCCAGCGTTGCAGGCATGTAGGGTCGGACCGGAGCGCCCTGTCTGTCTTGTCGGCAGGTGGGTTTCTCCGGTCCGCCCTCCGAACCGGACGTGCGACTTTCACCGCATCCGGCTCTCCACGGATTTATGCCGTTGGAGCGGGAAGTTCGAGTTCCCGGCTCGTCCATGGTGTGGGGATACTGTGGCCCCGGTAGCGGTACCGGGTTACCGGTACCGCGTGTGGCCGGAACAATTCGAGTTTCCCTTCCCTGATCTGCCAGTCTGGCCAGAACCGGCGGCGCAGGGTCTTCCACCTCAGCTTCGGATGTCGCTTGCGAATCCATCCGGTGACCCGCCACCACATGAAGTGGTCGAGGTATTGGAAGGTCGCTTTGGAC
>NZ_BAAGSO010000061.1:0-9376 GCF_054782395.1 Streptomyces daliensis
TCAACTCGGCCTTCGGCCGTCCCGTACGTGACACACAGCAACCCTACCAATATGAATAGAATTCCCGACTCAGAAGACTAGCGGGCAACGCCGTTGCTGGACACGGCTACATCGACGTCGTCAGCCAACCCCCTGCCTGAACAGAAGGCCATCTTTCAGACAGTCCCGCTCCTGGAGGTGCACCCCGCACGACCCCGGCCGTATCGAAGCCGGGCTTGGAGCCGCCTTCACCTTGACCGTCGCGCTCCCCTGACATCCGGTGATGCCGCCCGCGCCGCTACGCGCGAGGCGCCGGATGCGCGATCAGAGCGTCGGCCACCTCGGCGTCCATGATGAGCAGGCCGACGAGGCCGCTGCGCAGTGCGGCGCCGACGGCGGGTGCGCGGCGTGCGGCGGCGATCGCGACCACTTCGCGGGCGTCACGCAGCCGCTGCAGCGGGACCACGGTGCAGCGGTCGGTGAGTTCGGTGGCGACGGTATGGCCAGTGGCATCGACGAGGTGGCTGGCGAACTCGGCGACGGCACCGCACCGGGTGGCGGCGTCCCGGTCACCGACGCTCAGGGCCCGGGCATCGTGGAGGTTGGAGTCGCCGGGCTGCCAGGCACCGACGGTGATCAGGGCGACGGTGAGCCGGTCGGGGCGGGCAAAGGTCTTTGCCAGGGCGGCCGGGCGCGTAGGGCCTCGGGCTTCGGCACGGCCTACGAGGCACTGCGCCGCGCGGACGTCTCCGGCGCGGACACCGTACTGATCACCGGCCTTGGACCGGTGGGCCTGACCGCCGGACCGCTCGCCCGTGCGCTCGGCGCCTCGCTGGTCGTCGGAACGGACGTCAACGCCGAACGCCGCCAGCAGGCACGCGAAGTTGGGAGCGGTCCACCACGCCGTGCAGGCCGACGAACTGGCCGCATTTCTCGGCGACGGCGCCCACGTCGCCGTCGACAGCTCGGGCAACGGCGTCGGCCAGCTTACGGCCGTCCGCCACACCCGCCGCTGGGGCCACACGGTCATGGGCGGCGAGGGCGGCCCCTGCCCCTGCACGTCTCCCACAACCTCGTCCACCGCCAGATCACCCTCATCGACTCCTGGGTCACCTCCGTGCACCGCATGCGCGAACTCCTCGAAAACCTCGACCGCTGGGGCGTACACCCCGAGTGCGTCGTCACCGACCGCTACCCGCTGACCGACGTCGAGACCGCCTACAAGACCGCGGACCAGGGCAAAGGCGGCAAGGTCGCCATCGTTACCGAAGAGGTCACCGCATGACGGTCGCGGCGCACCTACTGGACCGGCCCGGGCTGCCACGCCCCCTGCTCGCTGGCTACGTCACCGTCCTCCTCTTCATGATCGGCGACGGCGTCGAGTCCACGGCGGCGCCGTCGGCTCCTGGTGCATCCGCGAATCGCATGGCACCCGCCCCCTCGTCGCGCGGGGACGCCCGGCGCGCGCCGAACTCACCGCCGGCGTCACGGTGTTGGTCCGCCATCCCCGCTTGGCCGTCACTGCGGTCGTCCGCGTCATCAACAAGGCCCCGTACTCCGGGTTCTTCGTCTTCTTCCCGTTCCACTTCGAGAACCGGATCGGCCGGACGACCTCCGAGTGCCTGATGGTCGTGATCGCGATGGGCCTGGTCGGAATCCTGGGCAACCCCTCCCTCGGCCAACTCGGCGACATCCTCGGCTGGCGCCGCACCATGGCCTGGATCGGCGGCGTGGGAAGCGCACTTGCCGCCCTGGCCTTCTACTACGTCCCGCAGTTCTTCCCCGGCACTGTATGGGCGACCTGCACACTCGCCATTGTGTACGGCTCGACGCTGGCGGGCTACATCTCACTCTCGGCGATGATGACGTCCATGACCCCCGCCCGAGAGAAGGGCAACGCGATGGCCACCTCCAGCCTCGCCACCTGCCTGTGCGTATTCCGTCGGGCCCGCCGCCTACAGCCGCCGCTCCACGCCCTGGACCGCAT
This sequence comes from Streptomyces daliensis, assembly GCF_054782395.1. Taxonomy (NCBI): domain Bacteria; kingdom Bacillati; phylum Actinomycetota; class Actinomycetes; order Kitasatosporales; family Streptomycetaceae; genus Streptomyces; species Streptomyces daliensis. The sequence goes on from NZ_BAAGSO010000061.1 coordinate 1,967, forward strand.
AGGCGGCCAGCTTGGTGAACGCGCCGCGGCTGCTACTGCTGTGCAGGGTGCCCATCGAGCCGTCGTTGCCCTGGCTCATGGCGTTGCACATCGGGATCACCTCGGGCCCGCGCACCTCGCCGACGATCACCCGGTCCGGGGACATCCGCAGGGCCCAGCGCACCAGTTCCGCCTGGCTGACGGTCCCTCGGCCCTCGACGTTGGCCTCACGGGCCTGCATCGCCACCACGTCGGGGTGTGCCACCCGGTCGGCGTCGAGCCCGAGCTCGAAGGTGTCCTCGATCGTGATCAGCCGTTCCCACGGGGGGATCTCGCTGGCCAGGGCACGGAGCATCGTGGTCTTCCCGATGGCCGTCCCGCCGGTGACCAGGATGTTCTTCCGGGCGCGGACCGCAGCCCGGAGGAAGGTCTCCAGCCCTTGGTCGATCGTTTCCATCTGACGCAGGTCAGCGAGGCGGACCTTCTCGAAACGGTGCCGTCGAATCGAGAGCGACGGACGGGCGGTGACCGCCATCACGGCGAAGGCCCGCTCCCCGCCGGGGAGGTGGAAGGACACCCCGGGAGTGCCCCGGTCGAAGCGGCGCTCCTCCATTCCGGAGCGGGCGGCCAGGCTGCGGATGAGCTCGATGAGCTCGGCGTCCGAGCCGGTCACCGCGGGAAGCTGCTCACGGCGGCCGTCCGCGTAGCGGACGAAGACCGCGGTGCCATTCACATTGATGTTCTCGATCCGCGGGTTGCGCAGCAGCGGCTCCAACCCGGCCATACCGAACAGCTCGTCCAGGACCTGGGTGATGACGTGCTGCTCGGTTTCGGGAGCGACGACTCCTCCGCCGTGACTCAGCCGAGCACGGGCATGCTCCTCGGCAGCCTCGATCAAGACCGCTTCGGCTCGGGTGCGGCGCTCACCTGCCGTCGTGGGTGGCCGACCCGCTGCGTCATCCGCCCGGGCCATCTCCGCCAGGCGGGTCGAGAGCATCTGCCGTAGCCGACGCCGCAGTTGCTCCGCCGGAAAGTCCGTGGGCAAGCCGACGCCGGTCAAGTCGGCAGGTCCGGGCAGCGCCGGCTGCGGCCTGTGCCGCCGCTCCGTGTCGTGACCGTGTTCGCCGATGACGCCGAAGGCGGGCAGCGCCGTGTACTGCTTGGGGTGGCTCACCGCTCCACCCCGCTCCGAGACGTCGACGCTGGGGCGGGTGTGTCCCGCCACCACACCGGTGGATCAATATCCGGGGGTGGAGGCGCGAGCCGGTATGCGTACGGTCCACGATGAGCGTCGGGCTCGCCCCGGGCATGCCAGCTCACGAGAGCGGCCAGGTCGGCCACCGCCCGCCCCACTGCCGAGCGCACCGGAGCCGTGCTCCGACCGGGCCGTCCGTTGCACGCCGCGGCCCCCTTGGCGTCCTCGGGAATGCGCCCCAGCACCTCGGTGCCCAACTCCCGGGCCACCTCCGCTGTCGGGTAGCCGTCGCCGACCAGGACGAAGCATGTCTTCCGGGACCAGCGCGCGGCTTCCTCCAGCCGGACAGCGATATGCGACAAGGAGTCGTCACACGCACGAGCCAGGAGCAGCGTGACGTCCGCTGCCCGCATCACGGGCAGTGCCGCCGAGTCCGGGTCGGCTCTGCCGCAGTCGGCGATCACCACCGTGCCGACCCGGTTCGCGGCCTCGCGAAGCACCGGCACCGGGGACCCGGCCAGTGCGCCCAGCGCCGCTCGTGCCTGGGTGGCACCGACCGGTCCCGCGACCACCGGCAGTCCCCCGGGAAGCCGCTGCGTGTGCTGCCACACCAGGCCCGGCTCCGCCGTGCGCCGCGACGCAGCCGCCAGGCTCACCAGCCCCGGGGACATGGCAAGTCGCCAGCGGGCCAGGAGGTCGCCCCCGGCCGGGTCGACTTCGACCACGACGGGATGTTCTGCCTCGGGCCAGCGCGCGCCCAGCGCCACGCACGCGGTGGTCACTCCCGGCGAGCCCTTCACGCTGCACACCGCCACCAGCGTCATGACCCACCACCGGAGACCGTGACCACGCGGAGCTGCCCCTCGGGCACGGCCGCCATGTGCCGGGCGTCGTCGGTCCCCGTCTGCAAGGAGACCACCGTCGTCTGGCCGTTGTCCTTCAACTGGATGTCGCTGACAGTCGCGCTCCACGACAGGGAGGACGAGGCGGTGGAGGAGCCGCCGCTCGACGAGCCCTCGCTCGCGGCGACCACGACCACCACCCGGCTTCCCCTCTCCAGACTGGAGGGGAACTGCCCCGGCTTCAGCCCCACTGCGGCCACCGCCTGCCCTGCGGGAGGTATCCGGGCGCCACCGACAGCGTCCTTGGTCAGGACCGCACCTGCCGGGAGGGAGTAGGCGAGTCGGCGACCTTCCACCTGCGGGAGGGAACTGGCGGGGATCGGCTCCAGGCCGCTGTCGGTCGCCATGCTCACCTGGCGCACGTCCCGCGCGGCCAGCTCCTGGCCGACGCTGACGGCGCGCGCCGCCACCAGCACCGCTTCCCGGTCGTCCAGGTGCGCTCCGACTACCACTCCGGCGGTCGCACAGCTCAGCACCAGCACGGCGCCAAGCGCCAAGTAGGGCAGTTGTCGGCGTCGACGCATCGCCGTCAACCGCGCCGGCACCTCTTTCTCGCCACGCCCCTCCCTGCGGCCCCTCGGCGGCGGTGAACCGCTCGATAACGGGGTGGGGCCGGCGTGCGTGGAGGCACGGGTTCTCATCAACAGCCACCTCCTGGCGCAGGAGTTCTCGCCACCGTGCGCGAAGGCGCGGTGGTCAGGATCAAGGTCGGGTTGTCGGCTCTCTTCCCTCGTCAGGAGAAAGGCCGTGCTCAACCGCCGTGGGTATTGAGCGCTTGGCTCTCCGCGACGCGGAAGGCGGTCGTCGAGTCCGTCGTCAGCCCCGGAAAGGTCCCCGACTGGCCGGCTCCGGACCAGGTGACCGACCAGCGCACCGTTGCCGACACTGGGTAGACGTCGTGCGGCTGCCCGGCTGAAGAGGAGCGGTAGGTGTGGCCGCAGTCCGGTGACGAACTCTTCGGGTTCACCGCCTTCTCGGTCTTCGTGGCCGACCGGTAGGGCGTGCCCGGGCCCTTGCAGGTGAGCGTGCTGCCGTCGCCCATCGACCAGCCCACAGAGGTGGGCCGGGCCACGGCGGTCACCGACACCCCCGGCACCGACGCCGTCGACGACTGCGCGTGCCAGCCCTCGCGCCCCAGCCACAGCCACGTCGGAAGGCCCACCAGTTGCTCTGCGGCAGGGCTCGCCTTGATGCTCGGCGACGGCAACCTCAACTGATCGCGCGCCTGCTCAGCCAGAGCGGCGGGAGAAACCTGAGGGTCGGCCCCGTCGCCCTGCGGAGCATCGGGGAGCCAGATCGGCGGCCGGTAGTACGCATCACGCACCCCGTCCACCTCACACTTGTACACGTACCAGGCCCCCTCCGTGCTCGGCTCGGGAGCAGTCGGCCGCGCCGCCGATCCCTGGCCCTTTAAGAACTCCTAACAGAATGCTTTCAGGCGACAGTGACTGTCGAGCAGCAGTTCGCCTAGGGAGTCGCGATGGTACGGCGAGGGCTGAGCGAGCGGGTTCGTCCTGGACACTGGCCCGGATCGGCTGGGCGATCGTTGGTACGGGTCTGACCCTGGCCGCACACAGCGAACGGCTCGGCATCACGAGTTGGGAGTCCTGGCACCGTCCTGCGCTGGACACGCCGGGATGTCACTTGTCCACACGTCGCTTGTCGTAGTGACAGCGGGCGGCTTCGACCGCGTCGAGGTGGCCGACGGCCCATTCCAGTACGGCGTGCACAGGGGACCGAAGGGTCCGGCCCAGGGCGGTGATGCGGTATTCGATCGCCACCGGCTCCGTAGACACGACCGCTCGCTCGACCATGCCGTTGCGCTCCAGTCGTCGCAGGCATGCGGTCAGTGACTTCGGGGTGACAGCGGGCATGTGTTGCCGGAGTTCGTTGAAGCGTCGGGGACGGTCGCACAATGCGGCCAGCACCAGCAAGGACCACTTGTCGAAGAGTTGGTCGAGCAACTGCCGGCCGTCGCCGTTGAGCTCCACTTCGGGCACGTCGGTCTCCCTCGCGATACCTGATTTCGTTGAAGTATATCCGTACTACTAGATATACATCAGATACCTAATGACCTGACAGCGGAACGGGAATCATGACTGACGCATACCCGACCCTCAAGATCTCTCTCACCAGCGGCGTGGCGCACGTCCTGATCGACAACCCGCCCATCAATCTGCTCGATGCCGCCCTGATGACGGACCTGGACCGCTTCGCGGACACCATGTCCGGCGACCACGACATCCGGGTGATCGTTTTTGACAGCGCGGACCCGGACTTCTTCGTCGCGCACGGCGACATGACGACCGCCGACGACCCCGCGGCGTTCGTTGCCCTCCCCGTCGCACCCGAACAAGACCAGTCCCTCAACCCGATGATGCGGCTCCACGAACGCATCCGGTCGCTGCCGCAGATCACCATCGCCAAGCTGCGCGGACTGGCACGCGGCGGCGGTGCGGAACTGCTGTCCGCGATGGACATGCGGTTCGCATCGCTCGAGCGCGCCGGAATGGCCCAGATGGAGTGCCGACTGGGAATCATCCCGGGCGCGGGAGGCACTGCATACCTGCCCGGCCTCGTGGGTCGCGCACGCGCCCTGGAGATCATCCTTGGCGGGCAGCTGATCGATGCCGAGACCGCAGAACGGATCGGATGGGTGAACCGGGCCGTGCCTGACACCGAGCTCGACCACGTCGTCGACACCCTCGCCGCCCGCATCGCCGCTCTGCCGCCCGGCGTCGCCCGCGCCGCGACCGAAGCGGTCAACACTGCGGTCGAGTCGACCAGCGACGGCCTGAGGAAGGCCAACGAGCTCCTCAGCGGACTCTTCAGTGAGCCCGCTGCAACCCGCCTTGCCAAGGCTGCACTGGCCGCCGGCGCGCACACCCGCGACGGAGAGCGCCACCTTGAGGCTCTCGTCGACGACATCACCTGAGAACTCCTACCGGGATGCCTTCAGGCGTCGCCAGCAGATGAGTGCGCATCCCAGGGCGAGGAAGGCTTCGTGGATGTCGTCACGTATCTCCCAGCGGATCCGCAGGCGACGGAACCAGTGCAGGTGGGCAAACGCGCGCTCCACGACCCAGCGTGGGGCGCCCAGACCGGAGCCGTGCTCGGTACCCCGGCGGGCGATCAGCGGCTTCACGCCGAGGCCCCAGACGAGTCGGCGGTACTTGTCGTGATCATAGCCGCGGTCTCCCAGCACCACGTCGGGGCGGCGCCGGGGCTGGCCGCGCTTGCCGCGCACGGGCGGAACGGCCTGGAGGAGTGGGATGAGTTGGGTGACGTCGTTGCGGTTGCCGCCGGTCAAGGTTGCGGCGAGCGGGATGCCCGTGGCGTCCGCGATCAGGTGATGCTTGCTGCCCGTCCTGCCCCGGTCGACGGGACTTCGTCCCGTCTTGGCTCCCCCTTTAACGCCCGGATGTGGGAGCCGTCGACCGCAGCACGGGAGAAGTCCAGGGCGTTCGCGCCGCGGAGTTCGGCCAGGAGGACTCCGTGGAGCCGGGACCACACCCCGACCTCGGTCCACTCGGCCAGACGGCGCCAGCAGGTCATGCCCGACCCGAAGCCGAGCTCCTGCGGCAGGTGTTCCCAGGCGATCCCGGTGTGCAGCACAAACAGGATGCCCTGGAACACCAGCCGGTCCGGATGCCGCCTGCGTCCCGGATGACGGGCCCGACGCTCAACCCTGGGCAACAGCGGCTCGACCACCACCCACAACTCGTCATCAACTTCCCACGGCTTCGGCCGAGCCACCCCACACCCCCGGATCATCAGCCCCGGAGTGATCCAACCACCGCAAAGATCATTTCGTTAGGAGTTCTAATAGGACTCCGTTAGGTCTTTCGGTTCGGCCTGTTCCTGGGCATGTTGGGTGGGTGGACGCATATGAGGTGAACCGTGTCCGGGCGAAGCTGGCGTTATACGTGGCTGATGTGTTCGCGTCGGTGCGGCGCAAGGACCAGCGGGCCAAGGGCGACTGCTACCTGCGGGGACTGATGCTGGACGGCCGCCGCAAGTCGATCCAGGCCATGGCCGCTCGGCTGCCGGACGGCAACGAACAGAACCTCCAGCAGTTCGTGAACCAGTCCACCTGGGACCCGGTCTCGGTGCAGCATCGGATCTGCGAACGCATGCTGCCGCTCATCGCCCCGACGGCCTGGGTGATCGACGACGTGTCGCTGCCCAAGGACGGAAGAATGTCGGTCGCCGTGGCCCCGCAGTACTGCGGGGCCCTGGGTAAACGCGCCAACTGCCAGGTCGCGGTCAGCGTCCACGCCGCCAGTGACACCGCCTCCTGCCCGCTGCAGTGGCGGCTGTTCCTGCCTCAGGAATGGGAAGCGGACAACGACCGCAGGACTGCCGCCCGCGTCCCGACCGAGGTCACACACCGCGAGAAGTGGCGGCTGGCCCTGGAGATGCTCGACACCCTGGCCGACTGGGGAATGAGCCCACCGCTCGTCGTGGCCGACGCCGCCTACGGCACCAACGCACACCTGCGGGCCGCCTTGACGGACCGCGGAATCGACTACGTGCTGGCCGTCCGCGCGGATGTGACCGCCCACCCCTTCGACGCGGAGCCCACAGCCCCGGACCGCAAAGGCTCCGTCGGCTGCTGGCCCCAGCCCCGCTACCGCCACCCGGCCCCCGCGGTGGCAGCCCTCGCCGCCGGCCTCGGTCAGGAGGCCTTCACCTCTCTCACCTGGCGGCAAGGCTCACGCGGCGAGTTGCATTCCCGCTTCGCCGCCGTACGCGTCCGCCCTGCCGGCAACGCCGTCGAACGGCCCATCCGGACCGCCGCCTCGGCCGCACAGGGCTGGTGGGACGCCATCCTGCCCGACTGCTGGCTGCTGGTCGAATGGCCCGAAGAGGCCGGGACTCCCACCGACTACTGGCTCTCCAGCCTGCCGGCCGACACCCCGACCGCCGACCTGGTCCGTCTGGCCAAGGTCCGCTGGCGCATCGAGCACGACTACCGCGAACTCAAGCACGGCCTGGGCCTGGACCACTTCGAAGGCCGGTCCTGGCCCGGCTGGCACCACCACGTCACCCTCGTGACCGCGGCCCACGCGTTTCTTACTGAACAGCGTCTCGCCCCAAAAGCACCTGGACCGCACTCACCCTCTACCAGACCCTCGACGCTCTCCAGGACATCCTGAGGTGCTGGACCGGCACCTGCACCACCTGCCACCAGCCCCTTCCCAGCAGGCCACACACAACACCGAGACCAAGACAGACCTAACGGAGTCCTACTACTGAGTTTTTCGTTAGTTCTGTGGGTGCAAGGGCGTCGGCGGTGTGAGGATGCTGGGGTGTCTTCCCAGTCGCAGGATG
>NZ_BAAGSO010000062.1:0-4609 GCF_054782395.1 Streptomyces daliensis
CTTGATGTAGACGCGCTCCTGATCGGGGCGGCGCGTCGCCTGGGCCGCTGGCGGTCTGAGCCGCTGAGGGTCCCACCGGCCACTGCGCCACTCACGTCCGGTGCGCTCGTTCACACCGACCGCCGCGGATGCCTCCTTGTTGGTGTATCCCGCCTTCACCAGCCGGAAGTATTCCGCCCGCTCAGCGTGGAGCTTCCTGCGCCCCTGCGCCGAGCGCACCTTGCGGACCTCGAAGTCCATCGCACCCCTTGAACTGGGGTGTTGCAACGACCACTAGAACCCAAGCGACCGGTGCGGGGCTTTCTGCTGCGTAGGGGGGTCAGCCCGCGACGGAGACCTGGGGCTCGCCGGACATGACGCCGTCCTTCTCCATCTGCTCGGCGATCTTCATCGCCTCGTCGATGAGCGTCTCCACGATCTTCGACTCGGGCACGGTCTTGATGACCTCGCCCTTGACGAAGATCTGGCCCTTGCCGTTGCCGGAGGCGACGCCGAGATCGGCCTCGCGGGCCTCGCCCGGGCCGTTGACGACGCAGCCCATGACGGCGACGCGCAGCGGGACCTCCATGCCGTCGAGTCCGGCGGTGACCTCTTCGGCCAGCTTGTAGACGTCCACCTGGGCACGGCCGCAGGAGGGGCAGGAGACGATCTCCAGGCGGCGCTGGCGCAGGTTCAGCGACTCCAGGATGGAGATGCCGACCTTGATCTCCTCGGCGGGCGGCGCGGACAGCGAGACGCGGATGGTGTCGCCGATGCCCTCGCTCAGCAGCGCGCCGAAGGCGACGGCGGACTTGATGGTGCCCTGGAAGGCGGGCCCGGCCTCGGTGACGCCGAGGTGCAGCGGGTAGTCGCACTGGGCCGCGAGCTGGCGGTAGGCGTTGACCATGACGACGGGGTCGTTGTGCTTGACCGAGATCTTGATGTCGCGGAAGCCGTGCTCCTCGAAGAGCGAGCACTCCCACAGCGCCGACTCGACGAGGGCCTCGGGGGTGGCCTTGCCGTACTTCTGGAGCAGCCGCTTGTCGAGCGAGCCCGCGTTGACGCCGATGCGGATGGGGGTACCGGCGGCGGAGGCCGCGTCGGCGATCTCCTTGACCTTGTCGTCGAACTGCTTGATGTTGCCGGGGTTGACGCGGACGGCGGCGCAGCCCGCGTCGATGGCGGCGAAGACGTACTTGGGCTGGAAGTGGATGTCCGCGATCACCGGGATCTGGGACTTCCTGGCGATGGTGGCGAGCGCGTCGGCGTCGTCCTGCGTGGGGCAGGCGACGCGCACGATCTGGCAGCCGGAGGCCGTCAGCTCGGCGATCTGCTGGAGCGTCGCGCCGATGTCCGCGGTGCGCGTCGTCGTCATCGACTGCACCGACACAGGGGCGTCGCCGCCCACGGCGACCGGGCCGACCTGGATCTTCCGGCTGACACGGCGGTCGGCGAGCTTGGTCGGTACGTCCGGCATTCCGAGTGAAATCGCTGTCATCTGGCGAGCAACCCCAACGTGTGGATCAAGGTCCCGAGATCGACGGGCTCCGGCTCCCGAGATTACGGCACCGCCGGGCCACCGAGCACATCGCGACAAGAAATTACGACGAAAGTACGGAAATGCTATCTGCTGGCCACAAAGTGCCCCGCCATCGACCGAGGTGAGCGCGTTTCCCCCGGTGCCCAGGAGCCCTGGAACGCCACCGGTGTGTCCCGTCACACTCCGGGACCGGTGTGCGGCGCCCGTCCGGAACCGCCCGGAGGGGCGCGGGGCCCCCGGTGGTCCCGGGAGCCCCGCGCGCCCTCCGGGCCGCGTGCTCGTCCGCTATCCGGCCAGCTTGACCGGGTTCACCACGTCGGCCACCAGCACGAGCAGGGTGAAGCAGATGAAGACCCCGGCGACCACGTAGGCCACGGGCATCAGCCGCGCCACGTCGAAGGGGCCAGGGTCGGGGCGGCGGAAGACCTTCGCGAAGGCCCTCCTGACCGACTCCCACAGGGCGCCCGCGATGTGCCCGCCGTCCAGCGGCAGCAGGGGCAGCATGTTGAACAGGAACAGCGAGAGGTTGAAGCCCGCGACCAGGAAGAGCATGGTCGCGACCCGCTGCGACGGCGGGATGTCCAGCGAGAAGACCTCGCCGCCCACCCTGGCCGCGCCGACGACGCCCATCGGCGAGTCCTGCTTGCGCTCGGCACCGTCGAAGGCCGCGTTCCACAGGTCCGGGATCTTGGACGGCAGCGCTATCAGGGCCTCGACGCCGGAGGACATCATCTCGCCCATCCGGTCAGCGGCCTGCGGGAACGACTGCTGCACGACGCCGCTCGCCGGGGTGAAGCCCAGGAAGCCCGCGGTCACGTACTCGTCGGGGACGTAGCCGCCGTTCCCGTCGGACTTGGCGACCTTGTTCTCGATCAGGTCGGCGTGCAAGGTGCGGCGCGCGCCGTCCCGCTCGACGGTGATGCTCGCGGGCCCCGTGGTGTCGCGGATGCGGCCCTGGAGGTCGTCCCACTCGGAGACGGGCTTGCCGTCGAAGGCCACGATCTTGTCGCCGGGCTTGAGGCCCGCCGCCTTGGCCGGGGAGTCCTTCGCGCCCGAGGTGCACTTGTCGGACTGCGACGAGGCCGGGATCACGCACTCGGAGACGGTGGAGACGCTGGTGGTCTGGGTGTTGACGCCGAAGGACATCAGCACGCCGAGGAAGATGACCACGGCCAGGATCAGGTTCATGAACGGCCCGGCGAACATCACGATCACGCGCTTCCACGGGGAGCGCGTGTAGAAGAGCCGCTTGTCGTCCCCCGGCTGGAGCTCCTCGAAGGCGGCGGCGCGGGCGTCCTCGATCATGCCGCGGAACGGCGAGGTGGACCGCTTGCGCAGGGCGCCGTCGTCGCCGGGCGGGAACATCCCGATCATGCGGATGTAGCCGCCGAGCGGCACCGCCTTGATGCCGTACTCGGTGTCGCCCTTGCGCCGCGAGAAGATCGTCGGCCCGAACCCCACCATGTACTGCGGGACCCGGATGCCGAACATCTTCGCGGTGGAGAGGTGCCCCAGCTCGTGCCAGGCGATCGAGAAGAGCAGACCCACGACAAAGACGACTATGCCGAGGATGGTCATGAAGGTCGTCATGCGCGGGCCTCCGCTGCCGATACCGCCAGTTCGCGGGCGCGGGCGCGCGCCCAGGTCTCAGCGTCGAGGACATCGGCGAGGGTGAGACCGGTTCCCCCGGCTCCGCTCCGCTCCGCCGCGCCGTCGTCCGTGAGCACGGCCCCGGACGACAGCCCCTCCTCGACCACAGCGGCCACCGTATCCACGATGCCTGTGAACGGCAGCCGCCCCGCGAGAAACGCGTCGACGCACTCCTCGTTCGCCGCGTTGAAGACGGCGGGCGCCGTGCCGCCCAGGGTGCCCACGCGCGCGGCCAGCGGCACGGAGGGGAACGCCTCCTCGTCCAGGGGGAAGAAGTCCCAGGACATGGCCCTCGACCAGTCGAAGACCGGGCCCGCGTCCGGCACCCGCTCGGGCCAGCCGATGCCCAGCGCGATGGGCAGCCGCATGTCGGGGGGACCGCACTGGGCGAGGGTGGAGCCGTCGGTGAATTCCACCATCGAGTGGACGGCCGACTGGGGATGCACCACGACCTGGATGCGCTCGAAGGGCACGTCGTAGAGGAGGTGGGCCTCGATGACCTCCAGGCCCTTGTTGACGAGCGTCGCCGAGTTGACCGTGATGACCGGGCCCATGTCCCAGGTGGGGTGGGCCAGCGCGTCCTGCGGGGTGACGTCGGCGAGCTGCTCGCGGGTACGGCCGCGGAAGGGGCCGCCAGAGGCGGTGACGAGGAGCTTGCGTACCTCGCGGCGCGTGCCGCCCATCAGCGCCTGGAACAGCGCCGAGTGCTCGGAGTCGACGGGGACGATCTGCCCTGGCCGCGCGAGCGCCTTGACCAGCGGGCCGCCGACGATCAGCGACTCCTTGTTGGCCAGCGCCAGCATCCGGCCCGCCTTCAGCGCGGCGAGCGTGGGCGCGAGCCCGATCGATCCGGTGATGCCGTTCAGCACGGTGTGGCACTCGCTCGACGCCAGCTCGGTCGCCGCGTCCGGGCCCGCCAGCACGTGCGGGACGGGCTCCCCTGGCCCGTACTCGGCACGCAGCGCCTCCCGCAGCGCCGCCGCCTTGTCCTCGCGGGCGACGGCGACGGTGCGCACCTGGAGCCGGTGCGCCTGCCCGGCCAGCAGCTCGACGCGTCCGCCCGCGGCGGAGAGTCCGGTGACCCGGAAGCGCCCTGGGTTGCTCAGCACCACGTCGACGGCCTGGGTGCCGATCGATCCGGTCGACCCGAGGATCACGATGTCGCGCGGCCCGCCGGAAGCGGCGGACGTGGCGGACTCGGCGGACTCGGCGGGCTGGGGCGAGGAGCGCAGATGCGGGTCAGCGAGGATGGCTGCGGGGCTTTCGGTCATGGACCCATTGTGGCGGCTCCCGCTTCCGCTTCCGGCACGGGCGTGCGCCGTGCCCGTGCCGGAACGTGAAAGGCGGGCGGCGGGGCGCGGGTCCGGGCGGCGCCGGCGGCGGGCGCAGGGCCCGCGTGCGCCGTGCGGGCGCCCTGCGGCGGCGCCGTCAGACCGCCTC
>NZ_BAAGSO010000063.1:0-34908 GCF_054782395.1 Streptomyces daliensis
CATCTTCAACGGCACCCTCACCACAGCAGCCATCGTCATATGGCTCCGCGACACCGTCCAAGAGCCATCAGAAACGGCCTAGTCCCCGGCCCGCTCCACCTCGGCCCTCGGCGTTCCACCGTGGGCACTACGCGTCGTCCCACCGGAACAGCCGCGACGCGAGCAGCGTCAGAAGCGCGGCGAAGGCGAGCAGGCCGCCCATCGTGGGGAGCGCGTCGCCCCAGCCTCCGCCGCGGCTCATGACGTCCTGCATCGCCTGGGAGAGGTGCTTGAGCGGCATGAAGTCGGAGACCGTGCGCACCCACCCCGGTGCGGCGTCCAGCGGGAAGAAGGCGCCGGAGAGGAAGGCCATCGGGAGGATGACGATCTGCGCGAGGCCGTTGGCGGCCTCCTCGGTCTTCGCCCAGGAGCCGACGACCAGGCCGATGGACAGGAACGCGAGCGTCCCGCACGCGACCAGCGGCAGCGCGAGCCACCAGTGACCGGTGAGCCGCAGCCCGTAGTACGGCAGCGTGGCGACCCCCAGGAAGACGAGGGTCTGGGCCGCGGCGAGCGCGAGGTTCACCCCGACCCGCGCGCCGATCACCGAGGTCGCGCTCACCGGGGCCAGCCACAGCCGCCGCAGGATCCGCTTCTTGCGCCAGCTCACCAGGTTGAACGCGGCCCCGAACACCCCTCCCATCGCGATCGCCCAGCCCAGCAGCCCCGGAGTGAGGTACTGGATGGGCTTGACCGACCTGTCCTCCACCTGTGCCGTCGCCAGCCGGAAGGCGGGCGGCTGCCCGGTGGCACGCTGGTTGGCCTGCTGGACGACGGAGTCGATGACGCCGCGCACGGTACCGGCACGTACGGAGTCGGCGGCCGAGTAGCGCAGCTCGATCGCGGCACCCTCGGCGCCGTCGGACCCCTTCGGCGCGTAGCCGCGCTGGAAGACCACCGCGTCCATGTCGCCCTCGCGCACCCGCTCCATGGCCTGCGCGCGGGCCTCCGCCGAGCCGTCCGTCTTCTCGACGCGCAGCACGTCGCGCAGTTGGGCGCGCTCCTTGTCCGGGATGGCGTCCAGCACGGCGACGTCGCCGACCTGCACGATCTTCGCCTGGGTCGTCGAGTCGCCCTTGAACAGGGCGCCGAAGAGGACCAGGAACATCAGCGGGAAGACGAGAGTGAAGAAGACCGCCGTGCGGTCGCGGAACATGCCCAGCGCCATGGCCCTGGACAGGCTGAGGAAGGCCGTCATTCCCTGTACTCCCTCCCCGTGAGCTGGAGGAACACGTCCTCCAGCGACGCGACGGCCAGCTCCTCCACCAGCGCGGCGGGCGTACCCACGCGCAGCATGCGGCCGTGGTCCATGACGGCGACCCGGTCGCACAGCACCTCGGCCTCGTCCATGTAGTGCGTGGTCAACACGACCGTGCGGCCCTCGGAGTTGATCCGTCGCAGCAGGTCCCACAGGTTGCGGCGCGCCTGCGGGTCGAGCCCCGTGGTGGGCTCGTCAAGGAACACCAGTTCCGGATCGTGCACCAGCGCGCACGCGATCGACAGCCGCTGCGCCTGCCCGCCGGAGAGCTTGTTCTCGCGGGTCCCGGCCTTCTCCATCAGCCCCACGGTCTCCAGCATCGCGTCGGCGCGTGCGGCGGGGACGCCGTAGAGCGAGGCGAAGGTGTGGATCTGTTCGCGGGCCGTGAGCCGTTCGAAGAAGGACGAGGACTGGAGCTGCACGCCGACGCGCCGCAGCAGCGCGGGGTCGCGCGGCCACGAGGGGTGCCCCAGCAGCGTCGCGGAGCCCTCGTCGGGCTCGCGCAGTCCTTCGACCAGCTCCAGCGTGGTGGTCTTGCCCGCGCCGTTCGGTCCGAGGATGCCGTAGAACTCGCCGCGTTCGACCTCGAACGAGACGCCGTCGACGGCCTGCGTCTCCCCGTACCGCTTGCGCAGACCCTCGACCTTGATCGCGGCGTCCGTCATGCGGCGAGGCTAGCCGCGGATCGTCGTGGAAGGACCTCTTCCGCGACGCTGCCCCAGCGACGACGCCCCCGCGACGCTCTCCCGCGACGTCCCTCGCGGGCCCGCTCCCGCCCCTCCCCGGAGCGGGGCCCGTGTCGGCCCTCGCGTCCTGGGGCGGTGCGCCGCACAGTGGAGGTATGGGTGGAGCGTCGGACCTCGTAAAGGAGATCGTCGCGGGCGGTGCGCTCACGGACCCGGCCTGGCGCGCGGCCTTCGCCGAGGTGCCCAGGGAGCTGTTCGTGCCGTACTACTACACGGTGTCGCCGGGCGGCGCCCGGGAGCGGCTGTGGCGCGACGACCCCGATCCGCGGCGCAGGGAGCGCTGGCGCGAGGGCGTGTACGACGACGTACCGCTGGCCACGCGGATGCGCGACGGCGAACTGATCTCGTCCAGCAGCCAGCCCTCCCTCATGGCCCGGATGCTGGAGGCGCTGGAGGCCGGTGACGGCATGAGCGTGCTGGAGATCGGCACGGGCCCCGGCTACAACGCGGCTCTTCTCTCGCACCGGCTGGGCGATTCGCGCGTCACGACCATGGACCTGGACCCGGACATCACGGAGGCGGCGCGCGCCCATCTGGCCGCCGCCGGCTACCGGCCCCGGGTCGTGACGGGGAACGGGGCGCGCGGCTGCCCGGCCCACGCGCCGTACGACCGGATCATCGCCACTTGCGCGCTGCCGCGCGTACCGGAGGCGTGGCCGGAGCAGTGCGCGCCGGGCGCCCTCGTGCTGGCCCCCATCGCGACGGGGCTCCTCCGCCTCCGCGTCACCGACGCGCGCCGCGCCACCGGGCGCTTCCTGGGGACCCCGGCCTTCTTCGTACCGCTGCGCGGGGGCGGCCCCGCGACGCCCACGGGTCAGGCGGCGGCTGCGGCGACGGAGCCGAGCGCGCCGACGGCCGGTGCGTCCGGCGCGTCCGGCGCGTCCGGCGAAGAGGACCGGGACGCCGAGGAGGCCGAGGTTCCACGCCGCGTGCTGCGCGACGACTCGTTCCGCTTCCTCCTCACCCTCAGCGGCGGCTCCCTCGACCCACCGCGCGCCTACGCACTCTGGCGCCGCGCGGGCCGCCCCACGCGCGAGCGCTACGGGGTGACCCTGCGGGACGGCGCCCAGTGGGCCTGGCTCGACGACGAGGGCGGTCCCGACACCTGGCCGCTCGGCGAGCAGCCGACGGCACGGTCGCGGGACTGACCCGTCAAGAGCGCCAAGCCGGTCAAGGGCGCCAACTCGGCCGGAACACGGGGATCACCACCAATGGCTGTACGACCCACTGACCTGTGGCCGTGCGGCGCCTAGCCTCAAAAGGTGGCCTCCGCCTGGTACTTCCTCGTGCTGCTCGGCGGTGTCGTGCTGCTCGGCTCGTCCGTGCAGCGGCTGGCCGGGATCGGGTTCGGACTGGTCGGGGCGCCAGGCCTCGTACTGCTCATGGGGCCCGTGCAGGGGGTCGCGCTCGTCAACTGCGGGAGCGTCGCCATCAGCGCCGTGGGGCTCGCGGCCACCTGGCGGCTGGTGCGGCTGCGCACCATGCTGCCGCTGGTGGCGGCGGCCGGGGTGAGCGTCCCACTGGGCGCCTACGTGGCACGGGCGCTGCCCGAACCCGTGCTGCTCACCGGGCTCGGCTCGCTGGTGACCGTGGCCGTCCTGCTGGTCATGCGGGGCGTGCGTGTGGGCGGCCTCTACGGCACCGGGGGCGCGCTGGCCGCTGGCGCGGTGAGCGGCTTCATGAACTCCTCGGCCGGTATCGGCGGCCCCGCGCTCTCCCTCTACGCCGTCAACGAGGGCTGGTCGGCGCGGGACTTCGTGCCCAACGCGCAGTTCTACGGCCTGGTCGTCAACGTACTCTCGGTCTTCGCCAAGGGCGTGCCCCGGCTCACCGGGTCCGCCTGGCTGCTGGTCGCCGTGACCATGACCGTCGGCATCCTGCTCGGCGGCGTCATAGCGGCCCGTACTCCCGATCACGCGGCCCGCCGCGTGATCCTGGGCCTCGCCCTCGGGGGCGGTTTAGTCACCCTCGCGAAAGGGGTGTGGCTGCTGCTGTGAGGGCCGGGCGCCTGCTGCGAGGGCCGGGTGCTTTCAGGGCCCGGGCCGGGTCCGTCGCGGGAACCGGACGTGTTCGAGCCGCGTGGTGAGGAGCAAGGGGGCTCTCCGCAGATCGCGGCCGGCATGGGATGCCCGTCTCAAAACGGTGTCGTTGTCAGCCGCTGCGGCCATACTGCTTGCCGTGGACTCCATGCCCGCCGCCGACGGTGCGCCGCGGGGCACGGGGCCCCGTCAGCGACCAAGGGGGAGGTCTCGAAGTGACACAGCCGCCGGGCGCGCGACCACCGTCGCCGCCTCCCGTCACGCCGCCCGCCTCCTCACCCTCCGCCTTCCCGCTCCCGTCCGCGGCCTCGGCGCCCGCCTCCGCCGCCGCTCCGGCGCCCGCTCCCACTCCCGCGTCCGCCCCCGCCTCCGCCTCCGCCCCCGTCGTCCCCCAGGGCAGGCGCCGCAGCGCCTGGACCGAGGGCGTGCACAGGGTGCGCGCCGCCGCGACGACGGAGCCGGGGCGGCTGCGGGCCATCGGCGCCGTGCTCGCGGCGCTGATCGTGCTGTTCGGGGTGGTGACGGCCTGGGAGGTCTCCGAGCGGGAGGCGGCGGCCGAGGCCGTCGTCGAGCACAGCCAGCCGCTCAGCGTCGACGCGGCCCGCATCTACCGCTCACTCGCGGACGCCGACACCACGGCGGCGAGCGGCTTCCTCGCGGGCGGGGACGAACCGCGTGCCGTGCGCGAGCGCTACGAGAAGGACATCAGGGACGCCTCCGAACTGCTCGCCAAGGCGGCGGCGAACTCGGACAGTTCCCGTTCCGCGCAGCGCCAGATAGCGAAGCTGAACAGGACGCTGCCCGTGTACACGGGCCTGGTCGAGTCGGCCCGCGCCAACAACCGGCAGGGCCTGCCGCTGGGCGGTGCGTATCTTCGCTACGCCAATGAGCAGATGCGCGAAGAGATGCTTCCTGCCGCCCGTGTGCTCTACACGGCGGAGACGGCACGGCTCGGAAACGACTACGAAGAGGCGAAGCGTTGGCCATGGTTCGCGCTCGGCGCGGGAGCGCTGGCACTGGGCGCGCTCGGCTGGGCCCAGCGGCGCAACTACCGCCGCACGAACAGGGTGTTCAACCTCGGCCTCGTGGGCGCCACGGCCGCCTCCCTCGCCGTCATGCTCTGGCTGACGGCGGGGCACGGGGTCGCGCGCTGGAACCTGAGCGAGTCCGACGAGAAGGGCGCGCGCTCCCTCCAGGCGCTCAACGAGGCGTGGATCGGGGCGCTCCAGGCCCGTGGCGACGAGAACATGACGCTCGTGGCACGCGGCGCCGGGAGTGCCTACGAGGAAGCGTTCCAGAAGCAGATGGGCGATGTCGCGGGCCGGGGCACGGACCGGGCGGGCCAGGGGCTGCTGGAGGACGCGCTGTTCCTCGCGGACGACGCGGCGGGCAGTAAGCCCGTCGAGGAGGCGCAGCGCGCGGTCGGCATCTGGAAGGACCGGCACAAGGACGCCAGGGGCGAGGACGACGCCGGGGACTACGACGCGGCCGTCGAGGGCGTCATCGGTGCCGAGGGCTCGACGGGCGAGTGCTTCGACAACGTCGACGCCAGCCTGAGCAAGGCCAGCGCGCACGAGCAGGAGGAGTTCGAGCGCGCCGCCGACGACGGGCGGGGCGGCTTCGCGGGGCTCGCCGTGGGCGCGGCGGTGCTGGCGGTGCTGGGCGCGGCGGCCGGGGTGCTCGGCGTCGGGCGCAGGCTCTCGGAGTACAGGTGACGGAGAGGGGGACGGGCATGGACCGCTCAGGACCAGGACGAGTACAGGGCCGGGAACGCGAGCGCGAGCGCTACGGGAAGCCGGTCGCCGTCGCGGCGGGCGGGCTCGCCGTCGTCATCGCCGTGCTGGTCTCCACGGTGCTGTCGGTGAGCGGGTCCGGCACGCACGAGCACGAGCGCGGGCGCGGCGGTGACGGCACGGGCGTCGGCGTCCAGGACGGCACCGGAACCGGACCTGGAACCGGAGACGGCACCGGTGGCGGCGTCGGTCCGGGCACCTCGCAGGTGCGGTCGGCCGCCGCTCCCGAGCCGGAGACCTGCGAGGACGGCGAGGACCCGGCGGAGAGCCTGCGGCCCTCGGGCAAGGCGGGCGAGGCCGTCGAGCGCATCCGGAAGCGGGACCGGCTCATCGTCGGCGTCGACCAGAACAGCTATCTGTGGGGGTTCCGTGACCCCTCCACGGGCAAGATCGACGGCTTCGACATCGACCTCGTCCGGGCCCTCGCCGAGGACCTGCTCGGCGAGGACCCGGAGATCACGTACAAGACCATCCCCACCGACCAGCGCATACCCGCGATCCAGAAGGGCGAGGTGGACATGGTCGTGCGGACCATGACCGTCAACTGCGAGCGCATACGCGAAGTCGCCTTCTCCACGGCCTACTTCGAGGCGGGCCAGCAGCTCCTCGTCCCCAAGGAAAACGCGCGCGTGAAGGGGTTCGACGCGAGCATGCGCGGCAAGCGGCTGTGCTTCGCCGACGGGTCCACGGCGCAGGCGCTGATGGAGAAGGGGAAGTACAAGGCGCTGGGCGCGAAGTCCGTCGTGGTGCCCAACCAGCTCGACTGCCTGGTCCGCATGCAGTTGGGGAAGGCCGACGCGACGCTGACCGACAGCGCGCTGGGCGCGGGGCAGGCCGCGCAGGATCCGTCGGTCGAACTCATCGGTGACCCGGAGACGATTGAGCCGTACGGTATCGCGATGAACCTGGAGGACGAGGACTTGGTCCGATGGGTCAACAAAAGGCTGGACGCGTACCGCTCCGGCGGCGACGACAGCGAGTGGCGCCGGTCCTACGACAAATGGTTCGCCGACGACATCATGAGTGCGGCGGACGGGAAGGATCCGGCGCCACCGGAACCGAAGTACCGCGACTGACCGACGTAACCGACGTAACCGATGTGACCAACGGAACCGACCGACTGACCGACGCAGCAGACCGACGGAACCGACCGACCGACTGACGTAGCCGACCGATTCGGACACACGCCGATCCGTACGCACGGACGAGAGAGCAGTGAGGTGATCGATGGGGCCCGCGGGACCCACCGGGCCGGTGATGAGCCGGGAGGAGGTCGACCGCGCTCTGGAGCGGCTCGGCGCTGAGCACGAGGCCGTGGAGTCGTCGCTGTTCGCACTCCAGGACCACGCCGGACGCCGCCTGCTGGAGGGCGCCCACCTGACCGGCATCACCGCGCACCGCTGGGCGCAGGCCGAGCAGGCGGTCACCATGCTGTGGACGGGCTTCGAGACGTACACGCGCGCGCTCGACCTCGCGCGCGAGGTGCGCGGGCGCCGCCGCTGGCCCAGCCGTGACGATCTCGTCGAGCTGACGCAGTTGCTGCGCGGCACCCTCACCATCTCCGGCGGCGCGCTGAACGGCGGCACGCTCACGGGCGGCGGAGCGGGCGCCGGCACGGGCACGGCGGGCGGGCAGGCGACGCCGGTCCGGCTGGCCGAGGAGGTCACGCTGACGGAGCTGGTCGAGCGGATGAACGGCTGGTACGCGCAGGCACTGGACGTGGTCGCCGCCGCCGACTCGGTGTGGTCGGCGCTCCCCGCCCGTATCGACATGCTCGCGGCCGAACTCCAGCGCGTCCGTTCCCTGGCGCACTCCGTGGGCGTCCGCCCCGGCGAGCACCCCTCGGGCGACGACCTGGAGCGGACCACCGCCGAACTGACCTCGCTGCGCGCCGAGGTGGTAGCCGACCCCCTCGCCTTCTGGACCCCGGCGGGCGGCAGCAGCGCCCCTGGCGGCGGACGCCCCGACACCTCGCGTTACGACACGGCCGCGCGCGGCCTGGAAGACATCCGCCGCGAGATCGACGCCGTGCTCAACGTGCGGCAGGACTCCGAACAGCGGCTGATGAGGCTGCGCGACATCCTCTCGCGCGCCGACCGCACCCTGGCCGAGGCCCGCGAGGCCCGCGTCGAGGTGCTGGCGAAGATAGCCGCTTCGGAGGTGCCCGCGGTCAGCGGCCCGCCGACGGCGCTCTACGAGCAGTTGTCGGCCGCGGCGGAGTACCGTCGTCATGCGCGCTGGCACCGGCTCTCCCCGCTGCTGGAGAGCCTGGAGCAGCGCGCGGAGGACGAGTTGGACAGGGCGAGGGCACAGCTCTCGGCCGTGACGGCCCCGCTGGCCGTACGGGCCGAGCTGAGGGGCCGTCTGGACGCCTACAAGGCGAAGGTGGCACAGCACGGCATGGCCGAGGACAGGTTCCTGATGGAGCGCTACGACGTGGCGCGCCGCATGCTCTGGAGCGCGCCCTGCGATCTGCGGGCCGCCGAGGACGCGGTGCTGCGCTACCAGCGGGCAGCTCAGGAGGTTCTGGTGCCCCGGCAGGGCGGCGGCGCCGCCACGGCCGACCGCAAGGGGGAACCGTGACCGAGAAGCCGGACGAGGAGACGCGGGTTCCGCCGGGCGCGGCGGGCGAGGAGCGGGGCGCTCAGGCCGCGCGGGCAGGGGAGCCCGCGCGGGGTGAGCAAACGGTTCAGCCCGCGCGGCCCGGCCAGGCGGGGCAGGCCGAACAGGCCGCGCCGGAGGTTCCGTCGGCCGGTACGGCGGAGACCCATGTGGCAGCCCGCGCCGAGAACCGCGCCGAGAACAAGGGCGCGGGCCCGGAAGCCGCGAGCACCGAGGGCGGCGCTTCGGGCACCGGTCCTGGCGCGGGGGTCTCCTGCCAGCGCCCCGGTTGCGCGGGCGCCTACGAGGACATGGGCGAGGGCGAGCTGTACTGCGACACGTGCGGGCTCGCGCCCGTCGTCGCGCGGGGCGGCATGCTCGGCTCCGCGCCGACGGGCATCACGAACGCGGCCCGGACGCCCGGCTCAGGACGCTCGGGCTCCTCGCGCCGCCCGGGCCCCTCATCCGCGGCACCGAACACGCCGGGCACACCCAGCACCCCGGGCTCAGGGGGTTCAGGGGGCTCGTCGCGCTCCTCCCGTGCCTCCTCCAGGGCCTCGTCCCGCTCCGCCTCCTCCCGGCGGTCCGTCTCGGGGCGCCTCTCGCGCGACCTCTCGGGCCGCAGCACCGCCCGTTCCGTCTCCGTACGCAGCTCCTCGCGCTCGGCCGCCGGGAGTTCCAGCCGGGGCAGGCTCGGCGCCGGGCTGGTCACGGTGCCGGACGTGCCGAAGCCCGACCCCGGCACCGTCGTGCTGGAGAACCCCGAGGTGCCCGAGCGCAAGAGGTTCTGCAGCAGCGGCGAGTGCGGCGCCCCCGTGGGCCGTTCGCGCGGGGACCGCCCTGGGCGGACCGAGGGGTTCTGCACCAAGTGCGGCCACCCGTACTCCTTCGTGCCCAAGCTGCGCCCCGGCGACATCGTGCACGGGCAGTACGAGGTGGCGGGCTGTCTGGCGCACGGCGGGCTCGGCTGGGTCTATCTGGCCGTCGACCGCGCGGTGTCCGACCGCTGGGTCGTGCTGAAGGGCCTCCTCGACACGGGCGACGAGGACGCGATGGCCGCCGCGATCTCCGAGCGGCGCTTCCTCGCGGAGATCGAGCACTCCAACATCGTCCGCATCTACAACTTCGTCGAGCACCTGGACCCGCGCACCGGCAGCCTCGACGGCTACATCGTCATGGAGTACGTCGGCGGCAAGTCGCTCAAGGAGATCGCCAACAGCCGCCGCACCCCTTCGGGGAAGCGCGATCCGCTGCCCGTCGAGCAGGCGTGCGCGTACGGGATCGAGGCGCTGGAGGCGCTCGGCCATCTGCACAGCCGGAACCTGCTCTACTGCGACTTCAAGGTCGACAACGCCATCCAGCAGAACGACCAGTTGAAGCTCATCGACATGGGTGCGGTGCGCCGCATGGACGACGAGGACAGCGCGATCTACGGAACGGTCGGCTATCAGGCCCCGGAGGTCGCCGAGGAGGGCGCCTCCGTCGCGTCCGACCTCTACACCGTGGCCCGCACCCTCGCCGTCCTCACCTTCGACTTCCAGGGCTACACGAACGTCTTCGCCGCGGCCCTGCCGGAGCCGCGGCACATCGAGGTCTTCCAGAAGTACGAGTCGTTCTACCGCTTCCTCGTCCGCGCCACCGACCCCGACCCGCAGCGCCGCTTCGCCTCCGCTGAGGAGATGTCGGAGCAGCTGCTGGGCGTGCTGCGCGAGGTGGTCGCGCTCCAGACGGGACAGCCGCGGCCCGCCATGTCCACGCTCTTCGGACCCGAGCTGCGCGTCGTGGACACGGCGCTGCTGGCCCAGATCACGGGTGACGCGTCCTCGCTGGGCGCCCGCGCCCTCGTCCCGGCGCGCGGCGGACGCAAGGGCAGGGGACGGGTCGCCGTGGGACAGCAGGCCGCCCAGGGCACCGGCGCGGTGGTGCCCGCGCAGCGCGTGCCCGTGGGGCCCGGCTCGACGGTGCCTTCGCTGCCCGCACAAGGCGGCCAGGGCGGCCAGGGCGGCCAGGGCGGTGGTCAGGGCGGCGCGCCCGCCACCACGATCGCCGCGCGCAGCCAGGCGGCGGAGGCGTACGGTCCGTACGGGACCACGCCCACGCACGTACGCCTGCCGGGCCGCCCCGACCACGCGTCGGAGCCCGGCGCCGACACCGGACCCGGCAGCGCGGGCGCGGGCGAGAACGGGGGCCGGAGCGAGGGCGCCGTGCGGCTCGCGCCCCTGCACACCCGGTCCACCGCGCTGGCGCTGCCCGTACCGCTCGTCGATCCGGCCGACCCCAACGCGGGCTTCCTCGCGGGCCTGATGACCTCCGCACCGGCCGAGCTGATCGGCGCCCTGCGCGGGGCGCCCGCCTCCTCCAGCGAACTGCGGCTGCGCGAGCTGCGCGCCCGGCTGGAACTGGACACGACGGAGGACCGCGCGGCGGCTGCCGAGACGCTCGCCGCGCTGGAGGCACGGCACCCGGACGACTGGCGGGTCATCTGGTACCGCGGCCTGTCCGCGCTCGTGGCCGGGGACAGGGAGACGGCGGCGCTCTCCTTCGACGCCGTCTACGACGCGTTTCCCGGCGAGCCCGCGCCCAAGCTGGCGCTCGGCGTCTGCGCGGAGGTGCTGGGCCAGTTGGACAACGCCGCCGAGTACTACCGCCTCGTGTGGACCACCGACCCCTCCTTCGTCAGCGCCGCTTTCGGCCTCGCCAGGGTGCGTCTCGCGGCGGGGGACAGGCGGGGCGCTGTGGAGGCGCTGGAGTCCGTGCCGGAGGCGTCGATCCACTTCACCGCGGCGCGCGTCGCCGCGATCAGGGCCAGACTGCGGCAGCGTGCCCCGTACGAACCGCTGCTCGACGATCTCCGGGCTGCGGCGGAACAGACGGAACGGCTGCGCGAGGTGGGTCTCGACGCGCTGCGCCGGGAGGAGTTGACCACCGAAGTGCTGGGATGCGCGTTGGACTGGGTGCTCGCGGGGCGCCGCGGGGCCCCGCCGGGAGCCGGATCCGGCGCCGGCGCCGGGCAGCTCGGGACACTGCTCGGCAGTCCGCTGGACGAGGAGGGGCTGCGCTTCGGACTGGAGCGCTCCTACCGGCTGCTCGCCCGGCTCGCGCAGTCCGGCACCGAAAGGATCGAACTGGTGGAACGGGCCAACCGCTTCCGCCCCAGGACGTGGGTGTGACCATGCCACAGCTCGACCAACTGTCCGTATGCCCCAGCTGCGCTGAGCCGCTGGAAGCGGGCGACCACTTCTGCGGGGCCTGCGGCACCGATCTGGGCGCTGCGCTGCGGTACGCGTCAGGCGCGGGTACCGGGGAGCCGGAGGAGGACAACCCGACCATCCCGATCAACGGGATCCGCCTGCCACCGCCGCCCGCCGCGCAGGCGTCGCCCGTCGTGCCGCCGTCCCCCGCGTACCCGGCGGCTCCGGGCGCACCGGTGTCCCCGGCGCCTCCCACGCCCCCCGCGCCCTCCGCGCCTCCCGTGTCCCCGGGGGGTTCCTCCGCGCCGTCCGGCCCTCCTGGGGCGCCGTCGGGTCCGCCGTCGGCGCCCGTGCCGCCCACGCCGACGCTGCCCTCGATGCCCTCGCCCGTGGCGGCCCCGTTTCAGGGCCCCAGCTCCCCGGTCCCTCCGGGTCCACAGGGCCCGCAAGGTCCGCCTTCGCAGGGCCCGGCGCAGGGCACGGCTCCGGAGTACGGGCAGGCGCCCCCGCCCGTAGCGCCCCAGCAGACGACGGCCCCCCAGAACCCCGCGACGGGGCACGCGCCCACGCCGACCGAGCCCGACTTCACGCTGCCGCCCGCGGTACCGGCGCCCCCTCAGCACGGGGGCACCGCGTCCGCGCCCGTGTCCGTGCCCGCGTGGCACACCGCCGCACCGGCACCCGAGGCCGCACCTGACGCCGGGGCTCCGGACGCCGGGACCGAGGCGTCGGCCGACCCGCGTACCGCCGACCCCCGCGCCATGCTCGACGACTCACCGCCACCCGCCAGCAAGATCCGCTCCCTCATCGACCTCGTGGACCAGGGCGGCGGTCAGGGCGGGAACGGGGGCGGTGCCCGCAGTTGGGAACGCCCCGCGAGGGCCGAGTCGGCACCGCTGGTCCCGACGCCCGCGACACCCCCACCACCCCCTCCCGTTCCGGCGGAGAGGCAACCGGAACTGGAACTGGAACCCGAGGCGGAGTCGGAGACCGCCGTTCCGGGGCCGCGCTGTGTCGCCTGCGGCACCGGCACCATCGACCACGACGGCTACTGCGAACACTGCGGTCACAAGCAGCCCTGCGAACGGGACCACATGGAAAGTGAGCTGGCGACCGTCGCCGCGGCCAGTGACCGCGGCCTGCGCCACCACCGCAACGAGGACTTCTACGCGGTGGCCGAGACCGCCTCCGAGGAGGGCAGCCCGGCGACCATCGCCGTCGTCTGCGACGGGGTCTCCTCGGCCACCCGCTCCGACGAGGCGTCGGCTGCGGCGGCGCGCGCCGCCAGCGCGTCGCTGCGGGAGGCCGTGCCCCAGGGCACGCACCCGCAGCAGGCCATGCACGACGCGCTCCTCGCCGCGGGCGACGCCGTCACCGCGCTCGCGGCCGACGGGCCGAACGAGCCCAACAAGAACGCGCCTGCCTGCACCATCGTCAGCGCGCTGACCGCCGACGGCATCCTCACCGTCGGCTGGGTCGGCGACAGCCGCGCGTACTGGGTGCCCGAGGACCGCACGACGTCCTCCTCCCGGCTGACCGAGGACGACTCCTGGGCAGCGCAGATGGTGGCGGCGGGACTGATGGAGGAAGCGGAGGCGTACGCGGACTCTCGGGCCCACGCCATCACCGGCTGGCTCGGCGCCGACGCGTACGAACTCGAACCGCACACCGCTTCCTTCAAGCCGGACCGGCCGGGTGTAGTGGTGGTGTGCACCGACGGGCTCTGGAACTACGCGGAGTCCGCCGACGAGATGGCCGCCGCGGTCCCGCCGGACGCCCGCGCCCGCCCCCTGCACGCGGCGCAGCACCTGGTCGGCTACGCGCTGGACGGTGGTGGCCACGACAACGTAACGGTGGCGGTGCTTCCGTTCCCGGCGCTCGCGGGAGGGGCAGGATCAGCCTGAGACCGGGACCAGGGGACACCGGCACATAACAGGCAGCACGGAGTACGCAGCACCGCACAGGCACACCGCACACCGCACAGGCACACCGCACGCGGAACGGAGCACACAGCACGGGGGGAAGCACCGGGGACGCCGTCATGCGGCGTTTCCGCCCGCCCCTTCATCTCCTTGTCGACATGGAGCAGGAGCGGAACAGATGGCCAACATCTCGAAGTCGAACGTGCCGCAGTTCTCGGTGGACATCTATCAGAACGAGTACCTGTCGGAGGGCGCGAGCGAGGTCAACGCGATCGTCACCGTGACCTCGACGGGCGGGGGGACGACCGGCGGCCAGCCGCTGCCGGTCACCGATCCGTCGCGCGCCCCGCTCGGCGGTGGCGGGGGCCTCCACACCGACGCCGCAGTCGTGATCATGGTGGACTGCTCGGGCTCGATGGACTACCCGCCGACGAAGATGCGCAACGCGCGCGACGCGACGGCCGCGGCCATCGACACCGTGCGCGACGGGGTGCGGTTCGCGGTGGTCGCGGGCACCCACCAGGCCAGGGAGGTCTACCCGGGAGCGGGCAGACTCGCCGTCGCCGACGCGGCCACCCGCGACCAGGCCAAGCAGGCGCTGCGCAGACTCGGCGCGGGCGGCGGCACGGCCATCGGCACCTGGCTGCGGCTGGCCGACAGCCTGCTGGCCTCCGCCGACGTCTCCATACGCCACGGGATCCTGCTCACGGACGGCAGGAACGAGCACGAGGAGCCCGAGCAGCTCCAGGCCACCCTGGAGGCCTGCGCGGGGCGTTTCACCTGTGACGCGCGGGGCGTGGGCACCGACTGGGAGGTGAAAGAAGTCACAGGCATCGCCTCGGCGCTGCTCGGCTCCGCCGACATCGTGGCCGATCCCGGCGGCCTCGCGGACGACTTCACGCGCATGATGGAGACGGCCATGGGCAAGGAGGTCGCCGACGTGGCGCTGCGCCTGTGGACGCCGCTGGGGACCGAGATCAAGTTCGTGAAGCAGGTCGCGCCCACCGTCGAGGACCTGACGGACCGCCGCACGGAAGCGGGCCCGCGGGCCGGTGACTACCCCACGGGCTCGTGGGGCGACGAGTCCCGCGACTACCACGTATGCGTCGAGGTGCCCCCCGCCGAGGTGGGCCAGGAGATGCTCGCCGCACGGGCCTCCCTGATCGTCCCGGCACCGGACGGCGGGAGCCCGCGCACGCTCTCGCAGGGGCTGATCCGGGCCGTGTGGACCGACGACCTCGGGGCCACCACCAGCATCAATCCGCAGGTCGCGCACTACACGGGCCAGGCGGAGCTGGCGCAGGTCATCCAGCAGGGACTCGATCTGCGCAAGGCGGGCGACGAGGAGGGCGCGACGGCCAAACTGGGCCGGGCCGTTCAACTGGCGAGCGTCTCGGGGAACGCGGATACTGCGAAACTGCTTTCGAAGGTCGTCGACGTCGTGGACGAGGCGACCGGTACTGTTCGGCTGAAGGCACAGGTTGCCGAGGCCGACGAGATGACCCTGGAAACGCGGTCCACCAAGACGGTCCGCGTGAAGAAGTAGCGAGTACCGAAAGGTACGGACAGCAGGAGCACGGAGGGGGAGGCACTCACCATGCCGACTTGCCCGAACGGCCACCAGTCGGCGGCCGACGACTGGTGCGAGGTGTGCGGTCACCGCATGACCGACGCGCCCGGCGCGCCGGCCGGCGGGGTGCCGCAGCCCCCTGCTCCCCCTGCTCCACCGGGACAGGGCGGTTACGGCTACCCCGGGCCGCCCCAGGCCCCCGGTGTCCCCGTCCCGCCGGCGGCCCCTGGCCCGCCCGGTCCTCCCGGCCCGCCCGTACCGCCTGGTCCTCCAGGACCTCCCGGTCCGCCCGCGCCCGGTGCGCAGGGGCAGGGGCAGGGGTACGGGTATCCGCAGCCCGGGGGCCCGCAGGGCGGGGGAGAGCTGTGCCCGCAGTGCGGTACGCCGCGTGAGGCACAGGCACCGTTCTGCGAGGAGTGCCGCTACAACTTCCTGACGCACTCGCCGACCACCTACGTGCCGCCGAACCCGCAGCACACGGCGGGCGGCCCCGGTGGTCAGCCCGCTCCTCCCGGTCAGCCTGGTCCGCCCGGTCCCGGTGCGCCGGGGCAGCAGCAGCCCGGCGGCTTCCCGCAGCAGGGCCCGCCGCCCGGTTTCCCCGGCCAGGGCCAGCCGCCTCAGCAGGGGCAGCCCGGCCAGCAGGGACCGCCGCCTCCGCCGCCTTTCCCCGGGCAGACGGACCCGAGCCAGGAGCAGCGGTTCGACTACCAGGCGTCGCGCCCCTCCCAGATCAACCGTCCCGCCGAGCCGCTCACCCCCGAGCAGAGCGCGCCCGGTGGCCCCGGTGGTCCTGGGCCGTACGGTGCTGACCAGAACGGCCAGGTCCCGGGGCCGCCCGGACCGCCTCCGCCGCCAGGGCCCGGCCAGCAGGGGCAGCACGGCCAGCACGGTCGGCAGATGGCGCCGCCCGCTCCGCCGCAGCAGCCCCAGCAGCAGCCCAGCGGCGACTGGATGCTGTCGCCTCCCGGCGGCCCCGGACAGGATCCGCAGCAGCAGCCGCCCCAGCATCAGCAGCAGCAACCGCCCCAGCACCAGCAGCCGCCTCAGCCCTTCCAGGCGCAGGCCCAGGGCGCCCCTCCCCAGGCGCCCCCTGCCCCGGAGGGACC
Organism: Streptomyces daliensis; assembly: GCF_054782395.1. Classification (NCBI taxonomy): domain Bacteria; kingdom Bacillati; phylum Actinomycetota; class Actinomycetes; order Kitasatosporales; family Streptomycetaceae; genus Streptomyces; species Streptomyces daliensis. The sequence continues at coordinate 16,266 of NZ_BAAGSO010000063.1, forward strand.
GCAGCCGCAGCGGCCGTACCCGGGCCCGCCCGGTTTCCCCGGCCAGGCCCAGCCCGAGCAGATGCCGGGCCAGGGCCAGCCGGGTCCCGGCTACCCGGGTCAGCCGGGTCCGGGCGGCGAGCCGCCCCAGCAGCACCAGCCGCCCCAGCAGAGCCAGCACCCGGGCCAGCAGGGCCCGTACCCGGATCAGCAGGGCGGCCACGGCCAGTACCCGGGCCAGCAGGACCCCGGTTACCAGGAGCAGCAGCCCTCCTCCTGGGTGGCGGTCATCGCGCCGGACCGCGAGTACTTCACGGCGATGATGGGCCGCAGCGGTCCCGAGGCCGCGAGCCTCAACCTGCCCGCTTACTCGCCGGAGCAGCAGCTTCCGCTGACCGGGAACCAGATCACCATCGGCCGTCGCCGCCACTCCACGGGTGAGGCGCCGGACATCGATCTGGGCCGGGCCCCGGAGGACCCGGGTGTCTCGCACCAGCACGCCGTGCTGGTGCAGCAGCCGGACGGAAGCTGGTCGGTCGTGGACCAGGACTCGACGAACGGCACCACGATCAACGGCGCCGACGACCCGATCCAGCCCTTCGTCCCGGTACCGCTGACCGAGGGCGACCGCGTCCACGTCGGCGCCTGGACGACGATCACCCTGCACCGCGGCTGACCCCGACCAGCCAGGCGACGGCCCCCGTCGGCACCGCATTCCGCGGGCCCGCCGGGGGCCGCGTCGTCCCCCGCGCACCCTCCCGCCTAGCCGCCCGCCGCCGTCAGCCGTAGTACGCGCGCAGCGCCGCGTGCGCCGCGGGGTGCGCCCCCGTCGCGTCGAGTCCGAGGAGGCCCGCGCCCAGGACCGGGGGCGCGGTGACGATGCGCGGGTCGGCCTTGGGCGCGTGCGCCGCGAGCTGTTCCGTGAGGCGGTCGTGGAGCAGCGGGTGCCGGGCCGCGACGACGCCGCCGCCCAGCAGCACCGGCGTCTCCGTGCCCAGCAGGCCGAGGCGGTCGAGGGTGACGGTGACCAGGGAGACGATCTCGTCGGCCTGCCGCCGCACGAGCGCGCGGGCCACCTCGTCACCCGTCGCGGCGACCTCGAAGAGGACGGGGGTGATCTCGTGTCTGCGCCCGGCCGGTACGTCCTCCATGTGCAGGGCCTCGATCAGCGCGTACATGGAGGTCAGCCCGAAGTGTCCTGGCAGGGCCCGCGCGAGTTCCGTCGGCCCGCCCCTGCCGTCCGCCGCGCGCGCGGCGTGCCACAGCGCCTCGGCGGCCAGCCCCGCGCCGCCGCCCCAGTCGCCCGAGAGGCGGCCGACGGCGGGGAAGCGGTGGGTGCGGCCGTCCTCGGCCCGGCCCACGCAGTTGATGCCCGCGCCGCAGACGACGGCGACGCCGTGGCGCACGGTCCCGTCGTCCGGCAGCCCGGCGCGCAGTATGGCGAAGGTGTCGTTGACGACGTGCGCGGTCAGGCCCCAGCCGTACGCGTCGATCCTGGCCGCCAGCTCGTGTTCCTCGCGGGGCAGGTCGGCATTGGCGAGGCAGGCGGAGACGTGCGCGAAGCGCGGCCCGGAGCCGGAACCTCCGCCACCGGAACCCCCGCCGTCGGCGCCCGCGCCCGCCGCCTCGGCCGCGTGCGCGACGGTGCGCGCCAGTTCGCCGACGGCCGCCTCAGCGCCGACCGTCGGCGGCTGGAAGCCGCCGCCCCGCGCGGTGCTCAGCACGGTGCCGTCGGCGGCGACGACGGCCACGTCCGTCTTGCTGTTGCCCGCGTCGATGGCGAGGCAGGCCCCGCCCGGGTTCAGGCCCACGCGAGGTGCTCCCTGTTGTGCGCGAGGAGGAGGTCGGTCAGCGCCTCGGCCTGCGCGTACTGGCCGACGAGGGGGTGCGCGAGGAGCGCCTTGAAGACCCGTTCGCGGCCTCCCCGCAGCGCGGCGTCGAGCGCGAGGCGTTCGTAGGCGGTGACGTGGGCGATGAGGCCCGCGTGGAGCGGGTCGATCGCGGGCGCGGGCAGGGGCCGCGCGCCGCCGGGCGTGATCCGGGCCGGGACCTCGACCACCGCGTCGTCGGGGAGGAAGGGCAGCGTCCCGTTGTTGTACGTGTTGACGACCCGCACCGGCGCGTCCCCTCCTGGCCCCTTCCCCGAGCCCAGCAGGGGCGCGGCCAGCTCCACGGCCGCCTCGGAGTAGAAGGCGCCGCCGCGCCGGGCCAGCAGCTCCGGCTTCTCGTCCAGCGCCGGGTCCGCGTACATCTCCAGCAGCCGCTTCTCCATGGCGGCGACCTCGGCCGCGCGGGACGGCTTGGTGCGCAGCTCGTCGACGACCTCGTCGTGCGCGTAGTAGTAGCGCAGGTAGTAGGAGGGGACGACGCCGAGCCGCTCCAGCACGGCGGGCGGCAGCCGCAGGTCCTCGGCGATGCGCGGGCCGTGTGCGGAGATCAGCCGGGGCAGCGCGTCCTCGCCGCCGGGGCCGCCCAGCCGGACGCCCAGCTCCCAGGTGAGGTGGTTGAGGCCGTAGTGGTCGAGATGGACCTCGTCGGGCGCCACCTCCAGCAGCGCGGCGAACTTCCGCTGGAGATGGATCGCCACGTTGCACAGCCCGACGGCCTTGTGCCCGGCCTCCAGCAGGGCGCGGGTGACGATGCCGACGGGGTTGGTGAAGTCGATGATCCAGGCGTCGGGGCTGACGCGGCGCACACGCTCCGCTATGGAGAGGACGAGCGGCACGGTGCGCAGCGCCTTCGCGAGCCCGCCCGCGCCCGTCGTCTCCTGGCCGACGCAGCCGCACTCCAGCGGCCAGGTCTCGTCCTCGTCGCGTGCCGCCTGGCCGCCGACGCGCAACTGGACCAGCACCGCGTCCGCTCCCTCGGCGCCCGCTTCCAGGTCGGCCGTGGTGGTGACCAGCGCGTCGTGACCCTGCCTGGCGAGGATGCGCCGGGCGAGGCCGCCCACCAGGCGCAGCCGCTCAGCGTCCGGGTCGATGAGGACGATCTCCGCCAAGGGCAGCGTGTCGCGCAGCCTGGCGAAGCCGTCGATGAGCTCCGGGGTGTAGGTGGAGCCGCCACCGACCACCGCGAGTTTCATGGCTGACTTGGCTGACTTGGCTGACATGGAGGAGCCCTTCGCTGTGAGCGCTATGAGGGGGATCAGCGGGCGGTGTCGAACACCTCGTCGCGGGCCGTGGCCAGGGCGCTCTGGAGCGCACCGTTCAGCACGGGGTGCTCGGTCACCGTGCCCAGCACCAGTTGGGGCCGTGGCACGGCGAGTTCGGTGAGTTCGGCGCGCACCAGCGCGCGCAGCGGCTCGCCGCCCGCGGTGTGCACGCCGCCCGAGAGCACGATGAGCTGGGGGTCGAGCATGGCCACGAGCGAGGCGAGGCCGACGGCGACGCCGGTGGCGGTGCGGCGCAGCAGTTCGCCGTACGCGCCCGAATCCGCGTCCGGCGTGCCCGCTTCGGGGCCCGCCGCATCGGAGCCAGAGCCCGAGGCGGCCAACGCCGCGCGCGCCAGCAGCTCGGCCGCCGCGTCCTTCATCCGCGCGTCCCTGTCGTACTCAAGGCCCAGTTCACGGGCGAGGCGCAGCACCGCGTTGGCCCCGGCCAGTTCCTGGAAGCCGCCGCTGTTGGTCCGCGCGGGACGGCGTTCGAGCGGCGCGCCTGGCACCGGCAGGAAGCCGACCTCGCCCGCGCCGCCCGTTCGGCCGCGGTGCAGCCTCCCGCCGATGACGAGGGCCGCGCCGATGCCCTCCTCGTTCCACAGCAGGACGAAGTCCTCGTGCTCTTCGGCGGCGCCCAGCTTCTGCTCGGCGACGGCGACGAGGTTCACGTCGTTGTCGTAGTCCAGCGGCATCGGCAGCGCGGCGGCCAGCTCGTCCAGCAGGGCGGGGGAGTGCCATCCTGGCAGGTGGGAGGCGTAGCGCAGCCGCCCCGTGCTGGGGTCGAAGGCGCCCGGGGTGCCGATGACGACGCGGCGCAGGTCCCCCCGGTGCACCCCCGCCGCCCTGGCCGCCCCGTCCACGGCCCGTACGACCAGCTCCACCGTGCCGTCCGCCGCGCGCCGCCCCGGCGTGGGCAGCTCGTACGTGCCGACGGTGCGCCCCGCGATGTCCGCGACCCCCGCGAGGATGCGCCCCGGTGTCACGTCGAGCCCGGCGACGTAGGCGGCCCGGGGGTTGACCGCGTACAGCTGTGCGCCGGGTCCGGGGCGGCCCGCGCTGGTGCCGGTGACGACGACGAGGCCCGCGGCTTCGAGGCGGGCCAGCAACTGGGAGGCCGTGGGCTTGGAGAGGCCGGTGAGTTTGCCGATGCGGCTGCGGGAGAGGGGGCCCTGACTGAGCAGCAGATCGAGCGCGGCGCGGTCGTTCATCGCGCGCAGCACACGCGGCGTCCCCGGTGTGCTCCCCGACCCCGTACCCGCCATGGCGCCTGCCCCCGCCCCGCACTGTTAGGAAGGTTTCCTATTGAGTGCCCCGACAGTAAGGCCACGCGCCCGCACCGTCAATGGAACCGGCGCGGGCGCGTGGCCTCGTGAAACGGAACTCGTGCTACTTCTGGAGGGGCACCCCTGAGCCCTTGCGCAGCTCGACGCGCCCCTCGCCCCGCTCGCGCCCCGTACGGGCGCGCTCCGCGCCCTGCCGCCCCGCGGCCTCCAGCGCCAGCGACTCCTCGTCGACGATCCGGATGCCGCGCCGGTCCAGCGCCTGCTTGATGCGCCAGCGCAGCTCCCGCTCCACCCCGAGCGCCTTGCCCGGCATGGTCTTGGCCGAGACCCGGATGACCATCGAGTCCAGCGTGACGGAGTCCAGCCCGAGCACCTCGACCGGCTCCCACAGCAGTTCGTCCCAGGGCTCGGTCTTGCCCAGCTCCTCGCCCGCCGCCGCGATGGCCGCGCGGACCTCCTCCATGTCCTCGTCCGCCCTGACTTGGACGTCCAGCGCCGCCGTCGCCCAGCCCTGGCTGAGGTTGCCGACGCGCTTGATCTCGCCGTTGCGGATGTACCAGATCTCGCCGTCGTCGCCGCGCAACTGCGTCACGCGCAGCCCGATCTCCAGCACCGTGCCCGACGCCTCCCCGACGTCGACGCGGTCGCCCACCCCGTACTGGTCCTCCAGCAGCATGAACATACCGGCCAGCACGTCCGTCACCAGATTGCGCGCCCCGAAGCCCAGCGCGACGCCCGCGACACCGGCGCTGGCCAGCAGCGGGGCGAGGTTGATGCCGAGTCCGGAGAGGACCATCAGCACGGCGGTGCCCATGATGACGAACGAGGCGACGTTGCGGAGCACCGAGCCGATGGCCGCCGAGCGCTGTCTGCGCCGCTCGTGGTTGACGAGCAGTCCGCGCAGCGCGTTGCCGCTGTCGGTGGCGGCGGCGCGGCGGTTCATCCGGGTTATCAGCTTGGTGATGGCGCGGCGTATCACGTAGCGGAGGACGACCGCTATCACCGCGATCAGCAGGATGCGCAGCCCGGAGGTGAGCCAGGTCGACCAGTTCTCCTCGATCCACCCGGCCGCGTTCGTCGCGGTCTCGTGGGCGTCCTCAAGGGAGGTGGCCCCCGCACCCCCGTCGGGCGAGGGCGAGGGCGCGGCGCCGATCAGCCAGAACACAGCAGAGCCTTCCGTGTGCGGGAGCGTCGGCGCGGACGGAGCACGCGGACGCGGCCACCACACTAACGGCGCACGGCCTTCACATTCGGCCGCACGGCGGGGCGCAAGGCGGCATCCGGCCCCCGTCGAGGGGGTGTTGGGGGCGCGTTCGGGGGAGAAGCCCTGACGCGAGGGGGCGCACGGGGTATATGCGGTGTGGTTGAAAACACGCTCAGTGCGTTACGCGGTCGTGGTGGCGCACTCGCCGGGCCACGGGACACACTGAGGGGAGATCGTCACGGCGCGAGCCACGCGCCGCCGACGTACAAGGAGGCACCGTGCCGCATGTCCTGGTCCTCAACGCGTCGTACGAGCCGCTCGGCGTCGTACCGCTACGCCGCGCGCTCATTCTCGTCCTCAACGACAAGGCGATCAGCCTGGAGGAATCGGGCGCCCTTATGCACAGCGCGACCCGCGTCATACCCGCACCGAGTGTCGTCCGCCTCAAGCGGTTCGTGAGGGTGCCCTTTCGGGGCACCGTGCCACTCACGCGCCGTGCGCTCTTCGCGCGCGACGGCGGCCGGTGCGCGTACTGCGGTGGCGTCGCAACCAGCGTCGACCACGTCATTCCGCGCAGTCGCGGAGGACAGCACACCTGGGAGAACGTGGTGGCCGCGTGCCGCCGCTGCAACCACGTCAAAGCGGACCGGCACGTCGGGGAGATCGGCTGGCGGCTGCGCCATCAGCCCGCGCCGCCGTCAGGCCTCGCCTGGCGGATCATCGGCACGGGGCATAGGGACCCGCGCTGGCTGCCTTATCTCCAGCCATACGGCGCGGACGACGCTCTCGCCCGGATCGACGGCAGATCCTCTGCCTGAGACCGGGCTTTGTTGTGTCCGGGTTGTGTCCGGGCGGTACGCCGCCCGGACACGGCGTGAACGGGTGTCAGCGCTGCGTAAATCTTCGCGGCCCGAGCGGCGCCGTCCCCCGGTTTCTCCGTCCCGGGAGCGGCCCGGCCGTGAAATCGCCTGCCCGGAACAAACGTGAGCTGGACCACGTTCACCCCGTAGATACGTCTGCGCGCGCGCCGACTGGGTAAGGCCAGACAAGACCACCCGTTGTCAACGAACGGAGGCCCGTCGTGGCCGCGTCCGCTGAACTACTGATGTCCGCGCTCACCCCGCTGCCGCGCCAGACACTCTCCAAACGAGTGCACGAGCCGGTAGACCTGCCCGGTGTGTCCGACCCCGATTCCGGGCTGGACGGCTCGTGCTCCTGCGGATGCTTCGAAGCCCCGCTCACCAGTGAGCCCCCTCTGGCCGACGCCACGCCGCTGACCAGCGAACCGCCCCTGGCCGAACCCCCGCTGACCAGCGAGGCGACCGGCGTCGGGTTCAGCACGGAGTTCGCGGACGTCTGATGGGCCGCCTCGCGCGGCTCGCCGCGGCGCACGGTGTCTGCACCTCCTACGAGCCCGCACCGGGCTCGACGGTCGAGGTGCCCGACGAGACGGTCGTCTCCGTGCTCGCCGCGCTCGGCGTGGACGCCTCCACGCCCCAAGCCTTACGCGAGGCCCTGGAGCGGCACGCCCAGGATTCCCTGCGCCTGCTGCCGCCCACCGTCGTGCTGCGCGCCGGGTCCGCGGTCACCACGCTCCCCGCACTCCCCGAGGGCACCGTCCTGCGGGTCATCACCGAGAGCGGGGACACCCTTGACTGGGGTCCCGGCGCCACCCTCCCGCTCGGCGCGCACACGCTGCACGCGCAGGCCCCCGACGGCCGCGCGGCCCACGCCACGCTGCTCGTCGCGCCCGACCACTTCCCGGCGCCCCGTGGCCGCGGCGCCGCGGGGCGCGGCTTCGGCCTGCTCGTCCAGCTGTACTCGCTGCTCTCCTCCCGCTCCTGGGGCATGGGAGACCTGGCGGACCTCTCGGATCTGGCCGACTGGGCGGGCCGCGTCCTGGGCGCCGATTTCATCCAGCTCAACCCCCTGCACACTGCCGTGCCCAGCGCCTCTGGCGGTCCGACGGACCCCTCCCCTTACCGCCCGTCCTCGCGCCGCTTCCCCGATCCCGTGCACCTGCGCGTCGAGGACGTGCCCGAGTACGCCTATCTGGAGGGCATCGACCGCGAGCGCGCCGAGTCGCTGCTCGGCCGGGCCGCTGCGCTGCGGGGCGCCGTGCTCGGCAAGGGCGCGCTCATCGACCGCGACGCCGTCTGGAACCTGAAGCGCGAGGCGCTGGAACTGGTCCGCAAGGTCCCCCTCGCCCCTGGCCGCCGCGCCGCCTACTGCGATTACCTCGCCGAGCGCGGCGATTCCCTGGAGGACCACGCCACCTGGAGCACCTTCGCCGAGCTGCACGGCCCGGACTGGCGCTCCTGGCCCACAGGGCTCGACGACCCGCACTCGGCCCGCACGGCCCGTACGCGGCGTGAGCACATGGAGCGCGTCGATTTCCACAGCTGGCTCGCCTGGCTCACCGACACGCAGCTCTCGCGGGCCCAGCAGAGCGCGCGGGCCGCCGGGATGCCCGTCGGGCTCGTGCACGACGTCGCCGTCGGGGTGCACCCGAGCGGCGCCGACGTATGGGCCCAGCAGGATGTCTTCGCACCCGGCATCTCCACCGGGGCCCCGCCCGACGCGTTCAACCCGCACGGCCAGGACTGGGGCCTGCCGCCCTGGCGGCCCGACGCGCTGGCCGTCTCCGGCTACGCGCCGTACCGCGAGGTGCTGACCAGCCAGTTGCGGCACACCGGAGCCCTGCGCATCGACCACGTCATGGGCCACTCCCGCCTCTGGTGGATCCCGGAGGGCCGCCCGCCGACGGAGGGCGCCTATGTGCGCTACGACACCGAGGCCATGCTCGGCGTGCTGGCCCTGGAGGCGCACCGGGCCGGGGCCGCCGTCATCGGCGAGGACCTGGGCACGGTCGAGCCCGGCATGCGCGAGGATCTGGCGGCGCGGGGGGTGCTGGGGACCTCGGTGCTGTGGTTCGAGCGCGACTACGCGGCGGGCGCGGGCGCGGGCGCGGACGCGGACGCAGGGCCGGGCGCTGCGGGGGACGGGGGCGAGGGCGGGGGCGAGGCGCCGCCGCTGCGCCCCGAACGGTGGCGCGCCGACTGCCTCGCCACCGCCACCACCCACGACCTCCCCAGCACGGCGGCCCGACTCAGCGGCGAGCACGTCGCGCTGCGCCACAGGCTGGGCCTGCTGGCCCGGCCCCTCGCGCACGAACAGGCCGCGGCGGCGACGGAGACCGACGAATGGCTCGCCTTCTTCGGGCGGCTCGGACTGCTGTCCTGCGGCACGGCGAGCGGCGAGGAGGACGCCGTCAAGGCGGTGTACCGCTTCCTCGCCCGCACCCCCTCGCGGATGATCGGCGTCTGGCTGCCGGACGCGCTGGGGGACCGCCGCCCGCAGAACCTCCCCGGCACCTGGGACCAGTACCCCAACTGGCGGCTGCCGGTGGCCGACGCCTCCGGCCGCCCCGTCAGCCTGGAGGAACTGGCGGCGACGCCGCGCGTGCACGAGCTGTTCGCCGACCTGCGCACCGCGCTCGCCGAGGACTGACCCGCCCCGGCCCGGTCCGGCGCCCGTCCGGGGCACGCGCCTGTAACACCGACCCGGGCGCGCGGGGCCCGTACCCGTCCGCTATGTTGAATCCGTGAGCAACAAGGTCAACAAGAACGCCCTGCGCGCCGGCACTGTCACCGCCGGTGCCACGCTGATGCTGCTGCTGTCGTCCCCCGCCTTCGCGCTCACCCGCGACGACGGCGACGACCCGGGTCCTGGTCTGAGTGTCATCGAGACGCTCGGCCTCTACGTCGCCGCGCCGATCGTGCTCTTCCTGGTGATCGCCGGTCTGGTGATGGTGGGGGACAAGTCCCGCAAGCAGTAACCGACACCCGCCGCACACCGTGCGTCACAAGGGCGTCCCGCCAAGCGGGGCGCCCTTTTCGTGCGCCCGCACAGGCGGGGACGGGCTGGACCGTTCAGTTTCGCTGAAAGTTCGCCGCGAAAAGATTCGATGGACCTGAGCGGTCCGCGCGGCGAGGCTGGTTCCTGTGAGCGGCCCCGGAACGGCCGGGGCCCGGAGCGGGAAAGAGGACAGCAGAACAGTGGACGCACCGCACCGTGTCCGTAGGGTTCATCCGGCGGCCTGGGGAGGGCTCGCGCTCGCCGTCACGGCGACGCTCGTCTGGTCGGGCAACTTCGTCGTCGCCCGCGCCCTGCACACGCAGGTGCCGCCCGTGCAGACGGCGTTCTGGCGCTGGATCATCGCGCTCGTCGCCGTGGCACCCTTCGCGCTCGGGCAGGTGTGGCGGCAGCGGGCGCTGATACGGCGGCACGCGGGCCTCCTCACCCTCGCCGCACTGCTCGGGGTCACCCTCTTCAACACCCTCATCTACCTCGCTGGACAGACCGCGCCCGCCACCAACATGGCGGTGATCGCCGCCGCCTCGCCCGCGCTGATCGTCCTCTTCGAGGGGCGCCGCGTCGGCGGGCGGCGGCTCGCGGGGATGCTGCTGGCGCTGTGCGGGGTGCTCGCGCTCGTCGCCAAGGGGTCGCCCGCCGCGCTGCTCGGGCTCGACTTCACCGGCGGCGATCTGCTGATGCTCGGCGCCACCGCCGCCTTCGCCGGATACAGCGCGCTGCTGCGGCGCAGGCCCGAGGGCATCTCGGGGCTTGCGCTGCTCTTCGCCACCTTCGCGATCGGGGCGCTGCTGCTGGCGCCGGTCTACGGGGTCAGCCTCGCGCTCCAAGGCGGGTTCAGCCCCTCGGCCGCCACGGTCGGGCCGCTGCTCTACGTCGGCGTCTTCTCCTCCGCCGTCGCCTACTTCACGTGGAACAAGGCCGTCGCGATGGTCGGCGCCGCGCGGGCCGGTGTCGTCTACTACCTCCAGCCCGTCTTCGTCGCCCTGCTCTCGGCCCTGCTGCTCGGCGAGCGCGCGACGCCGACGCAGGCCCTGTGCATGATCCCCGTCGTCGCGGGCGTGGCGCTGGGCGCGACGGGAGGGGGTGCGGGAGCGGGAGGGCGTACGGGGCCGGCCGAGCGGGCCGGTGTACGTTCCCCGCATGGCCGACTGGGACGTCAAGAAGCTGCGCATCCTGCGCACACTCGGTGACGTAGGCACCGTCACCGCGACCGCCGAGGCGCTGTTCATGACGCCCTCGGCGGTCTCGCAGCAGCTCTCCGCGCTCAGCAAGCAGCTAGGGGTGCCCCTGCTGGAGGCCCAGGGCCGACGGGTGCGGCTCACCCCCGCCGCCGCGCTCGTGCTGCGGCACGCCGAGGCCGTCTTCGCCCAACTGGAGCGCGCCGACGCCGACCTCGCGGGGTATCTGCGGGGCGAGGTCGGCCGGGTACGGGTCGGCGCCTTCAGCACGGCCGTGCCCGCGCTCGTCGTCCCCGCCGTGCGCGCGCTGCGCGAGGAGCACCCCGGGCTGACGGTGTCCGTGCGCGAGGCCGAGGCGGCCGAGGCGTACGGGATGCTCGCGGAGGGCGCCGTCGATCTGGCGCTCTCGCTGGCCGCGCACGCGCCCACGGCCCGCGATCCGCGCTTCACCGGGTTCGTGCTGCACGCCGACCCTCTCGACATCGCGCTGCCCGCCGGGCATCCGCTGGCGGGGAAGTCCGGGCTGCGGCTGGCGGAACTCGCCGACGAGCCCTGGATCTTCGGGCACAGCGGACCGTGGTCGGAGATCACGACGACGGTGTGTGAGACGGCCGGGTTCGCGCCCGAGCAGGCGCACACGGCCGCCGACTGGTCCGCGATCCTCGCGATGGTGGGCGCGGGGATGGGGGTGGCGCTGCTGCCCCGGATGGCGACGGCGGAGCGCGGTACGGGATCGCTGCGCGCGGAGTCGGCGGCGCGTGTCGCCGTGCGCGTACTGGAGCACGACAGGCCGCGGCGGCACGTGGTGGCCGCCGTGCGCAGGGGCGCCGAGGAGTGGCCCGGACTGGGGCGGGTCATCGAGGCCCTGCGGAACGTTCAGCTGAACTGAACGGTGGGCCCAGAAAGTCTCGATGGACCTGATGAGTCGGCTGCTGCCAGGGTCGTTCACGAGACGGGCCGGAGGCTGTGCCGTCGCACGGCCCACCCGCACCGCACCGCACCGCGCCGCACCGCACCGCTTCCGACGGAAGGCTCCAGTTGTCCCAGCAGCAGCCCCACTCCCACGACGCTCACTCCCACGACGCCCACTCCCACGACGCGCCGCCCTACACCACGGGTGACCCGTACGCCGACTACCGCGCCGCCGCGTTCCCGTTCACCGACCTCGTCGACCTCGCGGACCGCCGCTTCGGCGGGGGCGTCGTCGCCGCGAACGACGAGTTCTTCGCCGAGCGCGAGAACCTGCTGCGGCCCGGCCCCGCGCACTTCGACCCCGAGGCGTTCGGCCACAAGGGCAAGGTCATGGACGGCTGGGAGACCCGCCGCAGGCGCGGCGTCTCGGCCGGGGCGCCGCATCCGGCGGCCGGGGACCACGACTGGGCGCTGATCCGCCTCGGAGCGCCCGGCGTCGTCCACGGACTCCTCGTCGACACCGCGCACTTCCGGGGCAACTACCCGCAGCGCGTCAGCGTCGAGGCGGCGGCCGTCGAGGGCACCCCGAGCCCCGGTGAACTGCTCTCGGACAAGGTGACCTGGCACGAGCTGGTCCCGCCCACCCGCGTGTACGGGCACGCCGCCAACGGCTTCCCCGTGGACGACGGCCGCCGCTTCACCCACCTGCGGCTCAAGCAGCACCCCGACGGCGGCATCGCCCGCCTGCGCGTCCACGGCGAGGTGCTGCCCGACCCGTCCTGGCTGGCGCTGCTCGGCACCTACGACCTGGCCTCCGTCCTCAACGGCGCGCACGTCGAGGACGCCTCCGACCGCTTCTTCTCGCAGCCCGTCAACATCACCCTCCCCGGCATCTCCCACAAGATGGACGACGGATGGGAGGGGCGGCGGCGCCGCGACACCGGCAACGACTGGGTGCGGCTGCGCCTCGCCGGTGAGGCGGAGCCGCGCGCCGTCGAGATCGACACCGCCAACTACAAGGGCAACGCGGCGGGCTGGGCAGCGCTGCACGGCTCCGTCGACGGCGGCAGGACCTGGTCGGAGCTGCTGCCGCGCACCCGCCTGGAGCCCGACACGACGCACCGCCTCGCGCTGCCCGAGGGCTCGACGGCGACCCACGTACGCCTCGACGTCCTCCCCGACGGCGGCATCGCCCGCCTCCGGCTGCACGGCGCGCTGACCGAGCGCGGCCGGGCGGGGCTGCGCGAGCGGTACGCGCGTGCCACGCGCTGACGGGGCCGGGCGGGGCTGACGGGCCGGGGCGGACCGGGCCGGGCCAGAGCGGCGCTGCGCCGGGGCTCCGGTCCTGTGCCGGAATGGGGCGAGATCATCGGTAGTCGAACGTCCGTACTTTAGGACGGCGTTGTCCGGCTTTGTCGACGGTCTCGTAACAGAGGGTGGACCCGGTACCAGAGGTGGGAATCGGCCCGGCATGACGCACAACGCACCCCTCTCCCCCCGCCCCCTCAGCGAACTGACGGACGCCGTGCGGCAGCGCGTCCTCACCGCCCGCGCGCTGCGCGAGCACGGGGTCACCACCGCGGTGGCCAACGAGCGCTGCCGCCCCGGCGGCCCCTGGCAGATGCCGCTGCCCGGCGTCTACGTCCTGCACGCCGGACCACCCACCAGCGACGAACGGCTGCGCGCCGTACTCCTCTACGCGGGACGCCAGTTGATCCCCCCGCAACCACGGCCCGAGGACGGTCACGACGGCGGAGACGGGGGCGCGGAGGAGTCGCTGCCGCGCGGGTGCGTCGTGATGATCACCGGGCTCGCCGCGCTCGCCCTGCACGGCTTCTCCTCGGCGCCCCCGCTGCGCTCCCTCGACCAGCTCGACGTGCTCGTCCCGCGCACCCGGCGGCTGCGCTCCCACGGCTGCGCCCGCGTCGTGCGCGACGAGCAGCCGCCCGAGCCCGAGCAGGTCACCGGGCTGCCGGTGGCGCCCGTGCCCCGCGCGCTCGCCGACGCCGTCCTGCGGCTCACGGACGCGGTGACGGTGCGGCGGCTGCTCACGGAGGCGGTGCGCGGCGGACACTGCGAGGCGCAGGCGGTCGTGCGCGAGCTGACCCGGGCCAGACTGCTGGCGAGCCCCCACGTCGTGGACGCCGTCGACGCGCTGCTCGCCGAGGGCAGGGCGCTGGCCGAGGGCTCCCTCTACGCGATGGTGCGGTGCCACGACCTCCCCGACCCCTGCTGGAACGTGGATCTCCGCCTTCCCGGCGGCCCGCACCTGGGCGGCGTCGACGCCTTCTGGCCCGACCACGGGGTCGCCCTCGAACTCGACACCCGTGCGCCCCGCCACCAGCAGAGCGGCGCGCAGTGGTCCTCGCTCGCGCGCAAGCGGCAGGCGCTGGAGGAGATCGGCGTCGCGGTCGTCCACCTCACCCCGAAGAGGCTGCGCGAGTCGCTGGAGTCACAGGCGGCGATCGTACGTACGGCACTGGTGACCTCGGCGGAACGGGCCCCCGCCGAGTATGTGGTGGTCTCGCCCCGCTGAGGCGCCTTCGGGCGGGCTCAGGCCGGGACGGGCGTACGGGACAGGGCGGTGCGCAGCGCGAAGACGCCGAGCAGACCGCCCGCAGCGAACCGCTGAGCGGCCATCACGCGGGGCCGGGCGACCAGAAACCCGGACACCCGCGCCGCGCCGAGCATGACCAGAGCGTTCACGGAGATCCCCACGATGATCTGCACACCGCCGAGCTGGAGCAGCTGCGCCCAGGGCGGGCCCGCCTGAGGATCCATGAACTGGGGCAGAAGAGCGGCGTAGAGGAGCGCGATCTTGGGGTTGAGCAGATTGGTCAGGAGCCCCGTCGAGAACAGGCGGGCGTCGGAGACCGGAGGCAGGTCCTGGGCCGGGGCGAAGGGCGAGCGGCCACCGGGCTTGAGCATGTCCCAGGCGAGGTAGGCCAGGTAGGCGGCTCCGGCGAGCTTGACCACCATGAACGCTATCGGCACGGCGGCGAACAACACGGACAGGCCCGCGGCGGCGGCCAGCAGGTAGCACAGGAACCCCACGGCCGTTCCGCTCAGGCTGACCAGGCCCGCCCTGCGGCCTTGGGTGATCGCACGAGAGGCAAGGTGGATCATGTTCGGTCCCGGGGTCAGGGCCATGCCCAGTTCGATCAGGGCCACTCCCCCCACTGCGGCCAGACTGATCACCGGTCAACTCCTGGTCGTTCGCCGGGTACCCGGTACCCGGAGCGGTGCGGCACCCGGCTGTGACGGGCGGTTGCGACGCATGGGTGTTCGGCTGCGTCGGCTGTTCAGGATACGTCCCTAGCCGCAGAACTCCGCTTCCAGGAGCTTCCCCGGATCGCCCGACCAGTCGCCGTTGATGTTGAACGCCGCGGTGTGCACACCGTCCGGCGTGGTGGCGGCGATGGTGCGGGAGCCCTGGATGGAGCCCTCGTGCCCCCACACCTTCTGGCCGCAGGGCAGGGTGCGTTCGGTCAGGCCCAGGCCGTAGCGGTTGCCGTCCACGGCGGGGACGGTCGTCCTCATCTCGCGCGACTGGTGCGGCGGCAGCAGCTTGCCCGTCGCCAGTGCGCGGAAGAAGCGCACGAGGTCGCCGGTCGTGGAGATCATCTCGCCCGAGGCCCCCGCCATGGCCGGGTTCAGGACCGTCACATCGTGCACCTTCGCCCCCTTGCCCGGCGAGAGGAGCGCTGAGTAGGCGTGCCCGTGCCGCCCCGGTACGCGCGTCGAGGCGCCGGGCAGCGAGGTGTCCCGCAGGCCGAGGGGGCGCAGCACGCGGCGCTCGATCTCGTGGGCGTAGGAGTGGCCCGTCACCCGCTCGATCACCATCCCGGCCAGCACGTAGTTGGTGTTGGAGTAGTGCCAGGCGGCGCCGGGGGCCGAGACGGGCGGGTGCGAGGTCGCCGTGCGCACCAGCCCTTCGGGGCTGACGGGGCGGAAGCGGCTGGTCATGAAGGCGTCGGTGAAGTAGGCGCGCTGGAAGGCGGCGTCCTCGGTGTAGTCGTAGATTCCGCTGGTGTGGCCGAGCAGTTGGCGCAGCGTGATGCGGCGTCCGTCGTAGCCGTCGCCGCTCACGGTGCCGGGCAGCCAGCGCTCCACCGGGTCGTCGAGGCGCAGCCTGCCCTCGGCTTCGAGCTGGAGCAGCACCGTCGCGACGAAGGGCTTGGTGAGGCTGCCGATGCGGAAGCGGTCCTGGGGGAGCCTGGGGCGTTCGGTGCCGAGCCGGGCCACGCCCGAGGCGCCGTTCCACACCCCGCCGCCGTCCTCGGCACGCGCGAGCACCCCCGGCGCGCCGTCCTCGGCGACGGCGGCGTCCATCGCACCCTGCGTCGTGGCATGGCCCCGGTCGGCCGCCTCGGACGAGCTGATGGAGAACGCGACGACGGCAGCCGTGACCACCATGGCGACGAGGGTGGTGCGCAGGGGCATGCGACAGCACCCTAATGATCGGTGCGGCTCGCACGCCATACGGTGAGGACGACCAGGGCGCATCCGGCGTACTGGGTGAGGGTGGGGCGTTCCCCGAGGAATCCGATGCCGAAGCCGATGGCCATCACCGGCTGGAGCAGCAGCAGTGTGGAACCGGTCGCGGGGGCGCGGGCGGGCGCGGGCGGCTGAGCGGCGGGGGAGGGCTCACGGGGCTTACCGGGCTCACGGCTTGCGCAGCAGCAGCTCCGTGTTGCGGTCCTCGGGGTCGCCGGTGAGGGTCTTGCGGGCGGCGGGGGCGTTGAAGGACAGCTCGCGGTAGAGCGCGGCCAGCCCCGTCTGGGACAGGTCGTCGAACGCGGTGCGGTGCGGGGCCGCCGACTCGATGAGGGTGGTGAACAGGGAGAGGGTGCCGTCCCCGTTGTCGGCCACCTCCACCACGCGGGCCAACTGCGGATAGTCGATGTGCGAGGCCGTCGAGACCTCCCAGAACGTGCCGCGCGGAGTGATGGCGTTCTTGTGGCTGTGCCCGTTGATCCAGGCCAGTACGTGCGGGTTGCGCTGGAACAGCGAGACGAGCTCGGCGCCGCCGTCCGGGGTCGTCGCGCTGGTGTGGTGGCTGAAGACCAGCACGTACGAGCCCTCCTTACGGTGCCTCTCCAGCTCCCGCTCCAGCCAGCGGCGCTGGGCCGCGCCGACCCTGCCTCTGTAGTCGCCGTCCGAGCGGGTCGTGTCGAGGCTGATGCCCACCACGTCGTCCGAGACCCGGAACGCGTAGTACATCCGCTCCTCCTCCAGGTTCTCCTTCGTGTAGCCGTGCCCGACGGGCCCTGCGCCCTCGTAGCGCGGGCTGAGGTGGGCGCGCAGATACTCCTCGGGCGTGAAGGGCGCGCGGGCCGGGTCCGGGGTGACCGCGCGCATCTTCTTCGCCCGCGAGCGCAGCATCTCCCTGAACCGCTCGCCCTTCGGGTCGCTCCCGTCCTGCACCGTCTGCCACAGCCGCCCGGCCTCGGCCTCCGAGCCCACGTCCATCAGCTTCCTGCCGCCGACGGCGAACTCCGCGAAGAAGCCGTCGCCCGAGACGAAGCAGCCGCCGGGCAGGGAGTCGTGGTTGCCGACGGTCGAGTACCACGGAAGCGTCAGCCCCGGGCTGTTGACCTCGCGGATCGCCGCGTCGAGGAAGCCTTCGATACGCGGGAAGCCCAGAGCCTTGTCGTCGTCGCGCAGTTCCGACTCGGGCTGCCAGTACAGCTTCAGCCCGCTGTCCTGCACCCCCTCGTACGCGCGCGGGTCACCCGTGTTCGGGGTGATCCGGCCGCCGCTCATCGCGGTGAGGAACCAGTCCAGCTCGGCCTTGCTGTTGTTGTCCGTGTTGTCGCCCGTCGTCACGACGAAGGAGAGCGGCGCGCCCGTGGCCGGGGCGCCCTTGAGCCCGTTGACGCGCTCGATGAGCGAGACGACGCCCGCGACGGAGAGCGCCTCCTGCGGGCGCCAGGCGCTGGCCGTCTCCGCGCGCAGGTACTCGTAGCGCAGCGGGTGCTGCACGTCCACCAGATGCAGGTCGGTGAACTGGGTGAACGCGGTCAGCGCCGTCCGCTTCTCTCCCCTGCCGCCGCGCGCGGGGGCCAGCTCGGTGCGCACGACACGGTCCCAGGCGGGGCCCTCGCCGAGTCGCTGGTAGCCGCCGGAGGCGCCGCGCGGGGCGGCGACGGATTCGAGCGTCGTGCCCGACGTCGACGGCTCGCGGACGGGGGCGCCCGCGGCGAGGGGGTGTCCGCCGACGGCGGCGCGGGCCGTGGCGGGCTGGTTCGCCGTCGCGGACCCGCCGCCGAGCCCGAGCCCGGCGCCGAGTCCGGTGGCGGCGCCTGCGGCGGTGGCGGCGAGGAGCGTGCGGCGGTCGAGGGTGTGGGGGTGGGTGCGGGTGCGGGTGCGGATACGGGTGCGGGACATACGCTGGCTCCCCGAGTGCGAACGCGACGTGGTGCGTTGGGTGAGCGGGGTGGGCCCGCTCACCAGTGAGCCTTGGCAGCGGGGGTGACCTGCGTCTTAACTGCGCGGGAACGCCGTAAGCCCATCGGGGCGCAGGGATCATCACGGTTCGCGCCCGTTACGCACCCCTCGTCGCCCCCTCCCCGGATCGTGAACCTCCGCTCACGCGCCGTTCATGTGACGGGGTAGGGGAGGGGTCCCCTTCGCGGGGGCGGAAGGAAACGGGGGGTTGCCGCTTCACCGGGGCGTGCTCCTTCACGGGGTGCGGGGTGATGGTCACACGGGGTGCGTGTTTCTCGTGGGGGTGCGCCTGGTGTGGGTGCCCCTTTGGGGGTTCGTTCGCGTGTGGCGGGCCGGTGGCACGGGTTGTGCCCACCCGTCCCGCCTTGCGGGACGCTTGCCCACAACAGTTTTGGCGCCGTTGCCTGGTGGGGGCGTCGCTGGGTGCGCCTTGGGGTTTCGTTGCCGGGTGCGGGTGGGTGGCTTCGGCGCGGCGTGTGGTTGCGGTGCGTCGCGGCTTGCGCCGCGTGATTCTGGGTTGCGGCCGTGGTTGTGTGGGGTTGGTGTGTGGTGGGGGTCGGTGCCGCGGTGGGGTGTCTCCTCGGGCGGCGACAAGTGCGGGTCGGCT
>NZ_BAAGSO010000063.1:34935-51024 GCF_054782395.1 Streptomyces daliensis
TCGGCGAGGGGGCACCGCCCAGCGTTAGCTGGGGGAGGGTGGGCACAACCCGTGCCACCGGCCCGCAGCACGCGAACGAGAGCCCAAGGGGCACTCGGGTAGGCGCACCCCTGACAGGGGGGTGTTGCGCGGGACGGTCGGCCCGTGGAGTGGGGACCGTAGGGTCCCGCGCCGGGGATGTGGCCGGGCTCAGCCGACCCGAAGCGGAAGCGGGCCACCGGCGGGACGGGGACGCGGTGGGGTGTCCCCGCAGGTCGAGACGAACGACGGCGGAAAGCCGAACACGAGACCTTCACGCCGAGGAGACACCCCGGCGCGGCACCGGACACCCCGCACCCACGTACCCATAACTCCAAGGGAAACCCGGAGTCACGCGGCGCCAGCCGCGACGCACCGGTCCATAGGCCGCGCCGAAGCCACGCAGCCGCACCCGGAAACGGCGCCCCGCCCAGCGCAGCGCCTCGTGCTGCGGCACAAAAATCAGCGCGGGACCCTACAGCGCGCACCACACCGGCCAACCGTCCCGCGCAACACCCCCGACGAACGGGGCACCCCCGTTTCCTTCCGCCCCCCGCGAAGGGAGCCGCACCCCGCGCAGGGGACCCGTGGAAGGATGGCCGGAACACGCCATATACAGAGCCATGAGAGTGGGGAGATCACCACGTGCCTGGCACAAATCTGACGCGCGAAGAGGCCCAGGAGCGCGCACGGCTGCTCACCGTGGACTCCTACGCCATCGAGCTGGACCTCAGCGCGGCCCAGCAGGGCGGCACCTTCCGCTCGGTGACGACGGTCACCTTCGACGTCGCGGAGACCGCCCCCGGCTCCGACACGTTCATCGACCTGATCGCCCCGACCGTGCACTCCGTCACCCTCAACGGTGACACCCTCGACCCCGCCGAGGTCTTCGCGGACTCCCGCATCGCACTGCCCTCGCTGCTCGCGGGCCGCAACGAGCTGACGGTGGCCGCGGACTGTGCGTACACGAACACGGGCGAGGGCCTGCACCGCTTCGTCGACCCCGTCGACGACCAGGCGTACCTCTACACCCAGTTCGAGGTGCCGGACTCGCGCCGCGTGTTCGCCAGCTTCGAGCAGCCGGACCTGAAGGCGACGTTCCAGTTCACCGTGAAGGCCCCCGAGGGCTGGACCGTGATCTCCAACTCGCCGACGCCGGAGCCGCAGGACAACGTCTGGCGCTTCGCACCGACGCCGCGGATCTCCTCGTACATCACCGCGCTGATCGTCGGCCCGTACCACTCGGTGCACAGCAGTTGGGAGGGCGGCGACCGCAGCGTGCCGCTGGGTCTGTACTGCCGTCCGTCGCTCGCCGAGTACCTGGACGCCGACGCGCTCTTCGAGGTCACGCGCCAGGGCTTCGACTGGTTCCAGGAGAAGTTCGACTACCCGTACCCCTTCGAGAAGTACGACCAGCTCTTCGTGCCCGAGTTCAACGCGGGCGCCATGGAGAACGCGGGCGCGGTCACCATCCGTGACCAGTACGTGTTCCGGTCCAAGGTGACGGAGGCCGCGTACGAGGCCAGGGCCGAGACGGTCCTGCACGAGCTGGCCCACATGTGGTTCGGCGACCTCGTCACCATGGAGTGGTGGAACGACCTGTGGCTCAATGAGTCGTTCGCGACGTACACCTCCATCGCCTGCCAGGCACACGCGCCGGGCAGCCGCTGGCCGCACGCCTGGACCAGCTTCGCCAACCAGATGAAGACCTGGGCCTACCGTCAGGACCAGCTCCCCTCCACCCACCCGATCATGGCGGAGATCCGCGACTTGGACGACGTCCTCGTCAACTTCGACGGGATCACCTACGCCAAGGGCGCTTCCGTGCTGAAGCAGCTCGTCGCCTACGTCGGGATGGACGAGTTCTTCCAGGGCGTGCAGCGCTACTTCAAGCGGCACGAGTGGGGCAACACCCGGCTCAGCGATCTGCTCGGCGCGCTGGAGGAGACCTCGGGCCGGGACCTGAAGACCTGGTCGACGGCGTGGCTCCAGACGGCGGGCATCAACGTCCTGCGCCCTGAGATCACCACGGACGAAGCGGGCGTCCTCACCTCCTTCGCCATCCGCCAGGAGGCCCCCGCCCTGCCCGCCGGCGCGACGGGCGAGCCGACGCTGCGCCCGCACCGGATCGCGGTGGGCGCGTACGAGCTGGTGGACGGCAAGCTGGTGCGCACCGACCGCGTCGAACTGGACGTGGACGGCGAGCTGACCGAGGTGCCCTCGCTGGTGGGCCGCCCCCGACCCGCGGTGCTGCTGCTCAACGACGACGACCTCTCGTACGCCAAGGTCCGCCTCGACCCGGAGTCGCTGGCCGTGGTGACCGCGCACCTCGGCGACTTCACCGAGTCCCTGCCGCGCGCCCTGTGCTGGGCCTCGGCCTGGGACATGACCCGCGACGGCGAGCTGGCCACCCGCGACTACCTCGATCTCGTCCTCTCCGGGATCACCAAGGAGTCGGACATCGGCGTCGTGCAGACCCTGCACCGCCAGGTCAAGCTCGCCCTCGACCTGTACGCGGAGCCCGCGTGGCGCGAGACCGGGCTCAGGCGCTGGTCGGAGGCGACGCTGGAGCAGCTGCGCGCGGCCGATCCTGGCAGCGACCACCAGTTGGCGTGGGCCCGCGCGTTCGCCGCGACGGCCCGTACGGACGAGCAGCTCGCGCTGCTGGCCGGGCTGCTGGACGGCACCGAGAGCGTCGAGGGCCTGACCGTGGACACCGACCTGCGCTGGGCGCTGCTCCAGCGGCTCGCCGCCACCGGGCGCGCGGGCGAGGCCGAGATCGACGCCGAGCTGGCGCGGGACGCGACGTCGGCGGGCGAGCGCTACGCGGCGATGGCGCGCGCAGCGCGGCCGACCGCCGAGGCCAAGGCGGAGGCGTGGCGCGCGGTGGTGGAGAGCGACACGCTGCCCAACGCCGTCCAGGAAGCCGTCATCGGAGGCTTCCTCCAGACCGACCAGCGCGAGCTGCTCGCCCCGTACGCGGAGCGGTACTTCGCCGTGGTCAAGGACATCTGGGACGCGCGCAGCCACGAGATGGCCCAGCAGATCGCCGTCGGCCTCTACCCGACGCTCCAGATCGAGCCCGCCACGCTGGAGGCGACGGACGCCTGGCTGGACTCCGTCGAGCCGAGCGCGGCGCTGCGGCGGCTGGTGACGGAGTCGCGCGCGGGCGTCGAGCGGGCGCTGCGGGCGCAGGCCGCCGACGCGCGGGCCGCTGACGCGGCGGGAGGCGTGGGGGGCTGACCCTGTTCCGCGTCCCTGGCCCGTGAGGGCGTGCGAAGGCCCCCGGAGGAGGAAGTACCGGGGGCCTTCGTGTGGGAGGTGGCGACTGGGAAGCGGTGGTGCGTGCGGGGTTCAGGTGGTGCCCCGGGCCGGGACCGCCCGGGGGTGTCTCAGCGGACACTCACCGGTGCTCGGCGAGTGCTCGGCGGGCGCTGGGCGAGTGCTCAGCGGGCGCCGGAGAAGGCGGCCTTGTCGAAGGCGGCGCTGGCCACCCCGTTCGCCCACAGCTGGTTGACGCGGGCGGCTTCCTGCGCGTTCGGCCGGTCGTTGGTGCAGGACGTGCCGGGCCCGCCGCCCGACATCAGCTCGGAGCAGGGGCCCGAGTAGTGGTCGGGCAGCCCGAGCACATGGCCCGTCTCGTGGGCGACGACGCGGTTGGAGCTGTACTGCTGGTTCTGCCGGTAGTCCAGGAAGATGTAGCCGCGGCCGTGCCCGTCGGTGGAGGCGTACGAGCCACGCGCGTCGTTGCCCTCGCGGTAGCTGAAGCTGGCGCCCGAGCCCTCCTGGAGCTTGACGTTCGTCACGGACGAGTTCCAGACCGCGGTGCTGTTGGCTATCTGGCTGCGGAACGACGGGGCGCGGCTGGTGTCGTACTTGACGGTGACGGCCTGGATGCCGGGCTTCGCCGCCTGCTTCTTGAGCGCGTCCTTGACCACGGCGTTGAAGAACGCCTGGGTGCCCTTGTCGCTCTCGCCGACGTAGCCGGCCTTGGCGGGGGCGATGGTGCCGTGGTTCTCGTCCGTGCCGGTGGGCGCCGCGGTCGCGGGGCCCGCGCCGAGACCGAGGGACACGGCCAGGCCGAGGCCGAGCGTCGCGGAGAGTGCCGTTTTGCGGTGTCTCATGGGGGGTCTCCTTCTGTCCGCGGAAACCGTCCGGCCGCGGTGGGGTGTGCGGCGCGACCGCCGTTCCGCCGGATGAACTCCTGCCGAGGCAGAGTCTCTTGGAGCCGGGGGTGCGCGGGATGATGCCATCCGGGGATAGGACGGGCCTATCCCCGGGGTCTCCGGGTGCCCGCGACGGCCGTCGCGTCCTGCCGGTGCGTGCCGCAGGACGGCGGAGAGCGTCTGGTGTGACATGCTCATGCGCCGTTATGCTCCGGCCTGTGGAGCTCGAAGTGAGGCACCTTCGCGCCCTGTGTGCGATCGCCGATACGGGCAGCGTGCACAAGGCAGCACGCCAACTGGGCATGACACAGCCGTCCCTGACGACACAGCTTCGCCGCATCGAGCAGGCCATCGGCGGCCAGCTCTTCTCCCGGGAGCGCACCGGAAGCAGGCCCACCCCGCTGGGGCGCTCCGTGCTCAGCCGCGCTCGGCCCCTCGTGGCCGAGATGAACGCGCTGGTCAGCGAGGCGAAGGAGGCGGCGGGGCGCGCGGGCGGACGACGCCTGCGCATCGGCAGCACGGGCAGCCGTGCCGTCTCCGGCTGGCTGCGCAGGCTCCACGCCCGGCTCCCCGAGACGGACACCACGATCCACATGGACGTCTCCGCGAACACGCTGCTCCAGATGGTCGCTGCCAATCAGCTCGACGCCGTGTTCGTGCACGAGGTCGAGGGCTCGCCGCTGCGGTTTCCCGAGGGCCTGGAGCTGCGGGTACTTGTCGAGCGCGAGCCCCAGTTCGTCGCCCTCCCCTCGGCGCACCCCGCCACGGTGAAGGAGGAACTGGACCTGTCCGACCTCGCCGCCGACCGCTGGATGGTCGATCCGGCCGTCGACGGCGACTGGCCCGGCCTGCGCCGCGTCTTCACGGCGGCGGGGCTGGAGCCGCGCGTGGTGTACGGGGACTATCTCGCGGCCTCCGACCTGGTCGCGGGCGGCGAGGTGGTCACGCCGTGCCAGCCCACGTCGAGGCCGCGCCCTGGCATGACGATCCGCCCGTTGCGGGGCGATCCGCTCGCGGTCCGGCTGGTGATGGTGTCCCGCGCGTTCCGCGCGGGGCCCGGTTCCCCCGACGTGCCGGGCCTGGACGCCGACGCGCTCTTCGCCGATCTCCAGTCGGCATACGCGGAGGTCGCCTGGGCCAGCGAGACGTACCGCAACTGGCTGCGCCGCCACGGGGTGCCCCGCCCGGAGGGCCCGCCGCCCAAGGGCACGGCCCCGACCCCTCCGGCCCTCCACATCCCCTTGCTGCGCCCCCTCTCAGCACCGGTACCGGCCTGACGGCCCCTTCGCGGGGTGCGGCTCCCTTCGCGGGGTGCGGCTCCCTTCGCGGGGTGCGGAAGGAAACGCGGGGTAGGCCCTTCACGGGTCGGCGCCGCTTCACGGGGTGTGGGGTGAAGGTCACACGGGGTGCGTGTTTCTTGTGGGGGTGCGCCTGTTGTGGGTGCCCCTTGGGGGGTTCGTTCGCGTGTTGCGGGCCGGTGGCACGGGTTGTGCCCACCCGTCCCGCCTTGCGGGACGCTTGCCCACAACATTTTTGGCGCCGTCGCCAGTGGGGGCGCCCCTGCGTGGGGCGGTTCGCCGTTTCCGGCTGCCTGGCCGGTGGCTTCGGCGCGGTGTATGGACCGGTGCGTCGCGGCTGGCGCCGCGTGATTCTTGGCTTGTGCCGGTGGTCGTGTGGGGTTGCTGTGTGGTGGGGGTCGGCGCCGCGCCGGGGTGTCTCCTCGGCGTGAAGGTCTCGTTTACGGCTTTCGGCCGGTGACTTGCTCGTCCTGCGGGGACACCCCACCACGTCCCCTCCCACCCGGTGGCCAACTCTCGGCCGGTGCCCCCTCCGCTTGTTCCCATGCTGTGCACCGGTGCCGTGCCGGAGGGGCTCCGCCACCCTGTTGTGGGCAGGCGTTCCGCATGGCGGAACGGGTGGGCACAACCCATCCACCGGCCCGCAGTCGCGAACGAACCCCAAGGGGCACCCCGGGGCTGCGCACCCCTTCACCGGGGGAGTTGCGCGGGACGGTCGGCCCGTGAAGCGGGAACCGTAGGGTCCCGCGCTGGTTTTTGTGCCGCCGCATGGCGAGGAGTCGCTCCCCGCGAAGGGGGGTGGGCATTGGCGCACCCGGAGCCGGACAGTGGGCCACCGGCGGGACGGGGACGGGGTGGGGTGTCCCCGCAGGTCGAGAAAGTCACCGGCGGAGAGACAAGGACGAGACCTTCACGCCGAGGAGACACCCCACCCCGGCACCGGGCACCCCGCACCCACGCACCCACAACCACGGCGCAAGCCAAGAACCACGCGGCGCAAGCCGCAAAGCACCGGTCCATACGCCGCGCCGTAGCCACCGGCCCGCACTCGGAGAACAACGCACCGCACAGCGCAGCGCCCCGCACAACGTGCGACGGCACAAAAATCAGCGCGGGACCCTGCGGCACCCACCACACAGGGTAACCGTCCCGCGCAACACCCCCGTGAAGGCGGCACCCCCCGTTTCCTTGCGCACCCCGCGAAGGGGAACCGCTGGAAAGATGGCGCCATGGAAACGGACATGGACGGCGCACAGTTGCGGACGGTGCATACAGGGGCGCTGGACGGAGCGACGCTCACCGCAGCGCGGAAGCTTCTGGACGACGCGTTCGAGGGGGACTTCTCCGACGAGGACTGGGACCACACCGTAGGCGGCCTCCACGTCCTCGTCCTGGAAGGGGACGCCGAACTCGTCGGCCACGCGGCCCTGGTCCAGCGCCGTCTGCTGTACGGGGAGCACGCGCTGCGTACGGGCTACGTCGAAGGGGTGGCCGTCCGCGAGGACCGGCGCGGGCTCGGCTACGGTGCCGCGATGATGCGCGAGGTGGAGCGCGTCGTGCGCGGGGCGTACGAACTGGGCGCCCTCAGCGCGTCCGAGGACGCCGTGGACTTCTACGCCGCACGGGGCTGGCGGCCGTGGCAGGGGCCCACGTCCGTCCTCACCCCCGCCGGGGCGCGACGTACGCCCGAGGACGACGGCGGCGTCTTCGTACTCGCCGTGACCGGAGCCCTCGACCTGTCCCGGTCCCTGACCGCGGACCCCCGCCCGGGAGACGCCTGGTGACCCCTCGGCGCTGACCCCGACTCACCGGCCCACCGTCCCGCGCAACGTCCCCGTGAGGGGGCAACCCTCCGTTGCCTTCCGCACCCGCGAAGGGTCGCGGACCGCACAGGGCAGCCGTCCCGCGCACCCCCCCCGTGAAGGGGACCCCCTCAGCGGTAGCCGAAACACCACCCGCACGCCGCAGAGGCGCCCCCTACGAGGAGAAGGGACCCGTGAGGGCTTCACCTCGTGCCCCGTGAAGGGGCGCGGCCCAGTGAAGGGCTAACCCTTCGTTTCCTTCCGCTCCCCGCGAAGGGGACCGTCACGGCGCTGGGCGCGCAGTGCGCGGGACAGGTCGTCGCGGGACTCCAGCACGAGGCGCCGCAGCGCGGGCGCGGCGTCCTCGTGGGCTGCGAGCCACGCGTCCGTGGCGTCGAGCGTGGCCTGGTCGCCCTGGAGCGCGGGGTACATGCCCCGCACGATTGCCATGCCGATCTCGATGGAGCGGGTGCGCCACACGTCTTCGAGGACCTCGAAATACCGGCCCGTGTAGGGCGCGATCAGCTCGCGCTGCCCCGGCTGCTCGAAGCCCGAGATCGTGGCCTCGACCAGCGCGTTCGACAGTTGGTCCGACTCGATGACCGCGACCCACGCCTGGGCCTTGACCTCGGCCGTGGGGCGCGCCGCGAGGCAGCGGACCTGGTGCCGCTTGCCGGAGGCCGTGTCGTCGCGGGCCAGCTCCGCGTCGATGTCCTCGGCCCCGGCGACGCCCTGCGCGGCGAGGGGTTCGAGGAACGTCCAGCGCAGCTCCTGGTCGACGTCGAGGCCGTCGACGCGCGCCGAGCCGTCGAGCAGCCCCCGCAGCAGCCGCAGGTCCTGCTCGCGCACCGCGACGGAGGCGAAGAAGCGGGCCCACGCCAACTGGTGGCCGCTGCCGGGCTCGGCCAGCCGCAGTTGGGTCAGCGCGCCCTCGGCGAGCAGGCGCTCGCCCTCCTCGCGCCACTGGGGCGCCGCGTAGTGGACGACGGCGGTGCGGGCCCAGGCGTGCAGCATCTGGAGCACGCCGATGTCCGACTCGGCGCCGGCGAACCGCAGCACGAGGCCGAGGAAGTCGCGCGTGGGCATCAGCCCGTCGCGCGTCAGGTTCCACACCGCCGACCAGCACAGGGCGCGCGCGAGGGGGTCGGTGAGGGAGCCGAGGTGGCCGCGCAGGGTGTCGAGGGAGCGTTCGTCGAAGCGGACCTTGCAGTAGGTGAGGTCGTCGTCGTTGACGAGGACCAGATCGGGCCGTTCGGCGCCCGCCAGCTCGGCCACGACGGTGCGGCCCCCGGTGACGTCGGTCTCCGCGCGCGCGTAGCGGACGAGGGCGCCGCCGGGCGCTTCGTGGCGGTAGAGGCCGACGGCGACGCGGTGGGGGCGCAGCGTGGGGTGGCCCTCGGCGGCCTCCTGGAGGACGGCCAGTTCGGTGACGCGGCCAGCGGAGTCGTAGGTGAGCTGGGGTGTGAGCACGTTGACCCCGGCGGTCTGGAGCCAGCACTTGGCCCACTCGCCCATGTCCCGTCCGGAGGTCTCCTCCAGCACGGAGAGGAGGTGTTCCAGGCGGGTGTTGCCCCACTCGTGGCGCCGGAAGTAGCGCCGTGCGCCCTCCAGGAAGGCGTCCCTGCCGACGTAGGCGACGAGCTGCTTCAGTACGGAGGCGCCCTTGGCGTAGGTGATCCCGTCGAAGTTGAGCTTGGCGTCCTCCAGGTCCCGGATGTCCGCCGTGACGGGGTGGGTGGAGGGGAGTTGGTCGGCGCGGTAGGCCCAGGACTTGCGGCGGTTGGCGAAGGTGATCCAGCCGTCGGTGAAGCGGGTGGACTCGACGAGCGAGAAGGCGCCCATGAAGTCGGCGAAGGACTCCTTGAGCCACAGATCGTCCCACCACTCCATGGTGACGAGATCGCCGAACCACATGTGGGCCATCTCGTGCAGGATGACGTTGGCCCGGCCCTCGTAGGACGCCTGCGTCACCTTGCCGCGGAAGACGAACTCCTCGCGGAAGGTCACACAGCCGGGGTTCTCCATGGCCCCGATGTTGTACTCGGGCACGAACGCCTGGTCGTACTTCCCGAAGGGGTACGGGTAGTCGAAGTGGTCGTGGAAGAAGTCCAGGCCCTGCTTGGTGACGGTGAAGATGTCCTCGGGGTCGAAGTACCTGGCCAGGCCCTTGCGGCAGAGCGCGCCGAGCGGGATCTCCAGCTCGCCGCCGCCGGGGAGGGCGCGGCGGTAGGTGTCGGTGACGCGGTGGTACGGGCCCGCGACGACCGCCGTGATGTACGTGGAGATGGGCCGGGTCCGCGCGAAGCGACGTACCGAGAAGGTGCCGTCCTCCAGGGGCTCAGCCTCGCCCTGCTGGGCGCCGTTGCTGAGCACGGTCCAGCGGGCGGGCGCGGTCACGGTGAAGTCGAACGCCGCCTTGAGGTCGGGCTGCTCGAAGTTGGCGAAGACGCGGCGCGCGTCGGCCGGTTCGTACTGCGTGTAGAGATAGACCTCGCCGTCCTCGGGGTCGATGAAGTGGTGCAGTCCCTCGCCCGTGCGGCTGTAGGCGCAGGAGGCGTCCACCAGCAGTTCGTTCTCCTCGGCGAGTCCTTCCAGCGCGATGCGGGTGCCGTCGAAGACGGTGTCCACGTTGAGGGACCGGCCGTTCAGGGTGACGGAGTGGACGGCGGGTGCCACGAGATCGGCGAAGGTGGCGGCGCCGGGCTCGGCGCAGCGGAAGCGGATCGTCGTCGTGGAGCGGAAGGTGCGGGGGCCCTGGGCCGGAGGGGGAGCGACGGCAGAGCGCAGATCGAGCGCCACCTCGTAACCCTCGACGGTCAGCAGCGCCGCGCGGGCGCGGGCCTCGTCTCGGGTCAGGTTCTCTCCGGGCACGACGTGACTCCCTCGTCTCGCATGGTGAACGATCTCAGTCAGCATCGCACGCGGTACAGACAACGCATACCGGGGAATGGGCGCGCCCTCCCGCGCGTTTTCCCTGCGTCCGTACCGCGCTTCGGTACTGTCCGTTACCCGTTCGTCCGAGGAGACCCTGGCCATGGCCGAGAAGACACCGGCAGACTTCTGGTTCGACCCCCTGTGCCCGTGGGCGTGGATGACGTCCCGCTGGATGCTGGAGGTGGAGAAGGTCCGGCCTGTCGAGGTCCGCTGGCATGTGATGAGCCTGGCGGTGCTCAACGAGCCGAAGCTGGACGAGCTGCCCGAGGAGTACCGCGAGCTGCTGAAGACCGCCTGGGGCCCGGTGCGGGTGTGCATCGCGGCCGAGCAGAAGTACGGGAACGAGGTGCTCGGCCCCCTTTACACCGCCCTCGGCACCCGTTTCCACAACCGCGCGCAGGAGCGGACCCGCGAGACGCTCGTGGAGGCGCTGGAGGAGGCGGGGCTGCCCGCCGATCTCGCGGACGCGGCCGATTCGACGGAGTACGACGAGGCGCTGCGTGCCTCGCACAAGGAGGGCATCGATCTGGTCGGCCAGGATGTCGGCACCCCGGTCATCGCCGTCCCGGGTGCGGACGGCGGGCAGGTCGCCTTCTTCGGCCCCGTCGTCACCCCGGCCCCCAAGGGGGAGGCGGCGGCGAAGCTGTGGGACGGGACGCTGCTGGTGGCGTCGACGCCGGGCTTCTTCGAGATCAAGCGGACCCGCGACGTCGGCCCGATCTTCGACTGACCCCGGCCGGTCCTGACAGGGCCTCGTGGACAGGAGGGCCCCGTACGTCACGTCCGTACGGGGCCCTCCCGCTTTCCGCCTGCCCGGTGAAGCGGTGAGAAGACGATCACGAGGCAGGAGGCCGGTCCCCCTGGTCGGCGGGGGGCCGGAGCATCAGGGCGCCAGGAGCAGGTTGTTGGCGCGCTCCTTGGCGGCGGTGTAGCGCCTGGCCACGTCCTGCCAGTTGACGACGCGCCACATGGCCTCGACGAAGTCGACCTTCTGGTTGCGGTACTGGAGATAGAAGGCGTGCTCCCAGGCGTCGAAGACCAGGATGGGCACGCTGCCCTGGCCGACGTTGCCCTGGTGGTCGTAGACCTGCTCGACGATGAGACGGGCCGTCACCGGCTCGTAGGCGAGGACGCCCCAGCCCGAACCCTGGGTGGTGGCCGCGGCCTTCGAGAGCTGGGCCTTGAACTTGGCGAAGGAGCCGAACGACTCGGCGATGGCGTCCGCCAGCTCGCCCGTGCCGTCCTTCTCCAGCGGCTCGCCGCCGCCGTCGCCGGTCATGTTCTGCCAGTAGATGGTGTGCAGGATGTGCCCGGAGAGGTGGAAGGCCAGGTTCTTCTCCAGGCCGTTGATGGAGCCCCACGCGTCCTTGTCACGGGCCTCCGCCAGTTGCTCCAGGGTGTCGTTCGCACCCTTCACATACGCGGCGTGGTGCTTGTCGTGGTGCAGCTCGATGATCTCGCCGCTGATGACCGGCTCCAGCGAGGCGTAGTCGTACGGCAGCTCTGGAAGTGTGTAGGTCGCCATTCTGCTTGCCCCTCCGCTATTGCACATTACTTGCAAGAAGAAGGTAGCAGCAACAGTCAGGGGCGGCCCCTCCGGGAGGGACCGCCCCTGACGTGTGTCGCGGTGCGCGCCGCGGTGTTGGTGTGGTGTGCCGTCAGCTCTCGGACCCGGACTTCTCCGTACCGGCGTCGGCCGTGCCGCCGACGGCCGCGCGTTGCCCGGCCAGCCGCTGCCGCAGCAGCCCGACCAGCGCCAGCACGATCGTCAGCCCGCCCGTGAACGCGAGCTGTGTACGGGTGTCGCTCTCGCGCAGCATCAGGGCCAGCACGGCGAGGATGCCGAGGATCGCGAGGCCCGTCAGCCACGGGTAGCCCCACATCTTCACGACCAGCTTCTCCGGCTCCTCGCGCTCCAGGCGGCGGCGCGTGATGAGCTGCGAGACGGCGATGAAGCCCCACACGACGAGGGTGGCGGCGCCGACCATGTTCAGCAGCCACTGGAAGACCGTGTCGGGCCACATGAAGTTGAGCAGCACCGCGACGAAGCCGAAGAAGGACGAGGCGATGACCGCGTAGCGCGGGACGCCGCTGCCGCTGACCCGGCCGAGGAAGGCGGGGCCCTCGCCGCGCGCGATGAGGGAGTACGACATCCGGGAGGCGCCGTAGATGTTCGCGTTCATGGCGGAGAGCAGCGCCACCAGGACCACGATGTTCATGACCTGGGCCGCCGCCGGGATGCCGATGTAGTCCAGCGCGGCGGCGTACGGCCCTGAGAGGACCGACTTGTCGTCCCACGGGATCAGCGTGACGATCACCAGCATCGAGCCGACGTAGAAGACGCCGATGCGCCACATCGCGGTGCGCACCGCCTTCGCGACGCCCGAGACGGGCTTCTCGGACTCGGCCGCCGCGATGGTCACCGTCTCCAGCCCTCCGTACGCGAACACGGAGGCCAGCAGGCCGATGACCAGGCCCTCCGAGCCGTTCGGCAGGAAGCCGCCCTCACCGGTGAGGTTGTCGGCGCCCGGTGCCTCGGTGCCCGGCAGGACGCCCACGATGGCGAGGACGCCGAGCAGCAGGAAGGCCGTGATGGCGAAGATCTTCAGCGCCGCGAACCAGAACTCGTACTCGCCGAAGTTGCGCACGGCGGCCAGGTTCGTCCCGCAGAACATCACCATGAAGAGGGCGACCCACATCCAGGAGTCGGTGCCCGGCAGCCACTTCACCATGATGTCCGCCGCCGCCGTCGCCTCCGTGGCGATGGCGACGCAGAGCAGCACCCAGTAGATCCAGCCCGCGGTGAAGCCCGCCCACGGGCCGATCGCGCGCTCCGCGTGCACGGAGAAGGAGCCGGAGGCCGGGTGCGCCGCTGACATCTCGCCCAGCATGCGCATCACGAGCATGACAAGCAGACCCGAAGCGGCGTACGCGAGGACGATGGAGGGGCCCGCCGCCGCGATGCCCGCACCCGATCCGACGAAGAGCCCGGCGCCGATGACACCGCCCAGGGCGATCATGGACAGATGGCGCTGTTTGAGACCCTGTGCAAGTGCGGGCTGCGCGGGGTCCTGGCCGGCGGAACCCTGTGGTTCCCGGGGCGGCGGCGCGTCGTCGGACAGCTCGGTGCGCGTCATGAGAGGCCGTTCCTGGTGGGGGTCGGAGAACTGATCGTTGTGGCGCTCGGGACAGTCTCGGCAGGCTCACCCGACGCTGCAATAGTCGTGGATAACGTTCCGGTATACGGACACGCGCCTCTCCCGCACCCGTACACGCGTCGCCGCACGATACATGGTGCATACACGTGCGGATCCCACCAAGGCTCCCGGCCGGGCTTTGTCGCCAACGTCACGCTGGAACACGCGCTGTGGTCGGCTAGCGTCGAAAGGTCCAGCACCGACGACGAACGACTCGGAGTCGCCCTGATGAGCGCCCTCACGTCCACCGCCAGCACCACCCGCCCCGGAACCGTCCTCGCCGACCTGCTCCCCGCCTCCACGGCGGCCCGCGCCCGTGTCCGCGACGTGGCCCTGGTCCTCGGGGGCGCCGCGCTGACCGGCGTGGCGGCCCAGATAGCCGTTCCCGTCCCGGGCTCCCCCGTCCCGGTCACGGGCCAGACCTTCGCGGCCCTCGTCGTGGGCATGGGCCTCGGCGCCCGGCGCGGCTTCCTCTCCCTCGCGCTGTACGCGCTGGCCGGGATCGCGGGCATGCCCTGGTTCGCCGAGGGCGCCTCGGGAACCGCCATCCCCTCGCTCGGCTACGTCCTGGGCATGCTGCTCGCCGTCGCGGCCGTCGGCGCGCTGGCGCGGCGCGGCGGTGACCGAGGGGTGCTGCGCACGGCCGGGACCATGGCCGTGGGCACGGTGATCATCTACGCGATCGGCGTCCCCTACCTCGCGCTGGCCACGGGCATGTCGGCGGGCGAGGCGCTCGCGGCGGGCCTCGTCCCCTTCCTCGTCGGCGACGTGCTCAAGGCCGCGCTGGCCATGGGCGCGCTGCCCACGGCCTGGAAGCTGGCGGGCCGCCGAGGCTGACGCCACGCACCGGCCGCGCGACGACCGCGCACCGAAAACGCCGGGCCGCCCCTCGCCGGGCGGTCCGGCGTTTCCGCGTACGAGCCCCCGCACGCGGCCGTCCCAGGACCCGCCAGGACCGGCCCGGACGAGCGGCCCTACCGTCCCGTCATAGACTCGACGGCATGCGCGTGTACCTCGGCTCCGATCATGCCGGTTACGAACTCAAGAACCACCTCGTCGAATGGCTCAAGGCCGCGGGCCACGAGCCCGTCGACTGCGGCCCGCACATCTACGACGCCGACGACGACTACCCGCCCTTCTGCCTCCGCGCCGCCGAGCGCACCGTCGCCGACGGCGAGGCCCTGGGCATCGTCATCGGCGGCTCGGGCAACGGCGAGCAGATCGCCGCCAACAAGGTGAAGGGCGCCCGCTGCGCCCTGGCCTGGAGCGAGGAGACGGCGGCCCTCGCCCGCGAGCACAACAACGCCAACCTCGTCAGCGTCGGCGCGCGGATGCACACCACGGACGAGGCGGTGAAGTTCGTCGAGACCTTCCTCGCCACCCCCTTCTCCGACGGCGAGCGCCACCAGCGCCGCATCGACATGCTCTCGGCGTACGAGGTGACGGGCCAGCTCCCGCCCGTACCCGCGCACCACCCCCAGCAGGACTGAGCGGGCGGGCGCCGCACCCATGCCCGAGGGCCACACGATCCACCGGCTGGCCGCCGACCACCAGGAGAGGTTCGGCGGCAGGGCCGTGCGCGCCGCGAGCCCGCAGGGCAAGTTCTCCGACGGCGCGGCCCTGCTGGACGGCCAGGTCCTTTCGGGCGCCGACGCCCACGGCAAGCACCTCTTCCTCGGCTTTGAGCCGAACGCGTGGGTCCACGTCCACCTCGGTCTCTACGGCAAGTTCACCTTCGGTGAGGGCCCGGCGCCCGCGCCCGTGGGGCAGGTACGGCTGCGGCTCTCGACCGACGACGCGTACGCGGATCTGCGCGGGCCCACCCGCTGCGAGCTGATCACGGGCGAGGAGATGCGCGCCGTACGGGACCGGCTGGGCCCCGACCCGCTGCGGGCCGACGTGGACGCGGACCCCGGGCTCGCCTGGGCC
Source organism: Streptomyces daliensis (assembly GCF_054782395.1). Classification (NCBI taxonomy): domain Bacteria; kingdom Bacillati; phylum Actinomycetota; class Actinomycetes; order Kitasatosporales; family Streptomycetaceae; genus Streptomyces; species Streptomyces daliensis. The sequence continues at coordinate 50,280 of NZ_BAAGSO010000063.1, forward strand.
CGTGTCTCGCGCAGCCGCACCACGATCGCGGCGCTCCTCATGGACCAGAAGATCGTCGCCGGTGTCGGCAACGTCTACCGCGCCGAGGTGCTGTTCCGGCACGGGATCGATCCGTACCGGGCCGGGCGTGATCTGCGGCGCGCCGAGTGGGACGCGATCTGGGCCGACCTCGTCGGGCTGATGAGGGAGGGCGTACGGCTGGGGCGCATCGACACGGTCAGGCCCGAGCACACGCCCGAGGCGATGGGGCGGGCGCCGCGCGTGGACGACCACGGCGGCGAGGTCTACGTCTACCGCAGGGCGGGCCGGCCCTGTCTCCTGTGCGGCATGGAAGTCCGGTCCGCCGAACTGGCGGCCCGCAACCTCTTCTGGTGCCCCACTTGCCAACCCTCCCGGGGCGCGCCCTAAAACACAGGGTTGCCCCTCCACGGGGTACGGGGTGAAGCCCACACGGGGTGCCCGGCCCCACAGGGGTGCGCACCCCGGGTGCCCCCTGGTCTTTCGTCCGCGTGCTGCGGGCCGGTGGGTGGGTTGTGCCCACCCGTTCCGCCATGCGGAACGCCTGCCCACAACGGTGGTGGCGCCGTCGCCTTTCCGCGGCAGGGGTGGGCCCGCACCGCGAGGTGCGGGCCCACAGCGTGGGAACAACGGTTGGGGCCACCGGCCGTTACTGAGGTTTTCGGGTTGGTGTCGGTCAGGGTGGAGTGATGGCCAGTCCGGTCTCGGCCAGGCAGCCGTCGATGAG
>NZ_BAAGSO010000064.1:0-1161 GCF_054782395.1 Streptomyces daliensis
TACTGAGTTTTTCGTTAGTTCTGTGGGTGCAAGGGCGTCGGCGGTGTGAGGATGCTGGGGTGTCTTCCCAGTCGCAGGATGTTGTTGCTGATGCCTCCGTTGTGCCGTTGACGCGGCCGCAGTTGGCCGAGGCCCGCCGCCTGCGCGCGGCCGAGATGTTCGAGCAGAGACGTCCTTCGTCCGAGGTGGCCCGGGCTGTGGGAATGCACCCGGAGAGCGTGCGCCGGTGGAAGCGCCTGTGGGAGCAGGGCGGGGCCCAGGCCCTGCGGCGCCGGACCGCCACCGGCCGGCCGCCGAAGCTGGATGACGCCCAGGTCGAAACGGTGCGGGCCGCCTTGGAGCAGGGCACCCAGGCGCACGGGTTCGAGGCGGACCTGTGGACGCTGGAACGGGTCGGTCTGGTGATCGAGCGGGTGTGCGGGGTGACGCTGGCCCGTGCCTCGGTGTGGCGCCTGCTGACCGGGCGGCTGGGATGGAGCCTGCAGCGGCCCCGGCGGCAGGCCGTCGAGCGGGACGAGGCCGAGATCGCCCGATGGGTCGCCCAGGAGTGGCCCCGCATCAAAAAGGGGCGGAGAACAAACGTGCCTGGCTCGTCTTCTTCGACGAGTCGGGCGTGTCGCTGCTGCCCCAGGTCCGCCGCACCTACGCGCCCCGCGGCCGCACTCCCACCCTGCGGCACCGGCTGAACTGGAAACGCGCCAGCATGGCCGCCGCACTGGGCTACCACGCCACCGACGCCCGGCGCGGCCCACGGCTGTGCTTCCACCTCAAGCCGGGCAGCTACGACACCACTTCCCTGATCGGCGTGCTGGAGCAGATCAAGACCTTCTACGCCGGTGAGCCGGTGGTGCTGGTGTGGGACGGACTGTCGGCCCACTGGAGCCGGGCCATGCGGGCCTGGGCTGCCGAGCAGGACTGGCTCACCCTGGAGCGGCTGCCGGCCTACGCACCCGAACTCAACCCGGTCGAAGGGCTGTGGTCGGCCATCAAGACCCGCGAACTGGCCAACCTCGCCGGCGACCACCTCGCGGACGTCGCCGACGCGGCCGAACGCGGCATCCGCCGGGTCTGCTCCACCGAACACCTCCCGTGGTCCTTCCTCACCCACACCCGACTGACAATCCATCCCTAACCACCACAGAACTAACGAAAAACTCAGTA
>NZ_BAAGSO010000066.1:0-768 GCF_054782395.1 Streptomyces daliensis
CCTGCGCATACCGCATGCTTCCGGCCTACCGCAGGGATCACCGCACGTCACCATCCGACACCAACCCGAAAACCTCAGTAACAGTGCGTTCGCACCACTGCTCATCACCAAGGACGCGAAGTCGAGCTGGTCGACGAGCGTGGCCGCCGCGGACTTGTAGACCTTCGCGAACGCCGCGCCCGCGTCGTCGTCACCCACCATGCCGCGCTGTTTGTCCAGCTCGGTCACCAGGGCATCGAGGGTGTCATAGGTGGAGTCACGAAGGCCGAGCATCCCCCACGACGAGTTGATCATGTGGGTCGTCTGGATTCTGACGCGTTCCTTGCGTCCCGGTTCCGGCTGGGGCTTGGCCCGGCCGGGGCGGTAGTCGCCGTCCGGAGTCTGGTTCAGTTGCATCTGGACGGAGTTCTGATCCGCGGCATCCGCTTTGTGCTGCGCCCATTCTTCTTCGAACGACACGTGCCCCCCTGCCTGCCCCTTTTCGGCTGCATGCGACGCCACGTCCCACACACGTGTACCCGGACACTGGTGCGCAAGAGCGTGCGAGTGTGGTCACCCCATCACACGCACAGCAGACAGGTTCCTTCTACAGCTTGTTTTCAGACGCCGCCGTGCCGCGTCGCGCGCAGCAACCACTTCGCCCTTGCGCTGTCTTCCTGCGCTGAGCAACGAGGCCGGGCGGTTTTCTAGTCTTCTGAGTCGGGAATTCTGTTCAGATATGAGCTGAGGCGTTCGAGGATCTCGTCGGCGGTCTTGGTCCAGATGTAG
>NZ_BAAGSO010000067.1:0-12182 GCF_054782395.1 Streptomyces daliensis
ATCTTCAACGGCACCCTCACCACAGCAGCCATCGTCATATGGCTCCGCGACACCGTCCAAGAGCCATCAGAAACGGCCTAGGGGCGCCCCGGACAACCCCCGGACAACGTTTCGTACCTCGTGCGTCGAGGGCACCGGCCCAGGTACGGTGGCACGAGCGACCGCGCGAACCCAGGAGTGTGAGCACCAATGCTGATGCAGAGCTTCGGGACAGTGCTCTGGTTGATCAACATCGCGGTGCTGGCCCTGGCCGTGTTCGCCTTCATCGACGCCGCACTGCGCCGCGACGACGCCTACCGCGCCACGGACAAGCAGAACAAGGGCTTCTGGATGATCATCCTGGGCCTGACGGTCGTGGTGAACCTTCTGGTGCCCATGGTGATGCTCCAGATCATCGGGCTCATCGCGACGATCGTCTACATCGTGGACGTACGCCCCGCGATCAAGCAGGTCACGGGCGGCGGACGCGGCGGCCCGCGCAGGGGCGGCAGCAGCAGCGACGGCCCGTACGGGCCCTTCAACGGCCGCTGAGCCCTCCGGGCCCTCCAGCCCGGGCGCCCGGGCCGAGTCAGCGCGCCCCGTTCAGCCCTGTTCGCCCTCGTTCAGCCCCGTTCAGCCCCGCGCGAGCAGCATCACCGCGACGTCGTCCGTCAGCTCCTCGCCGTTGAGCCGTCGCACGTCCTCCATCGTCGCGTCCAGCAGGCTCTCGCCCCTGGCGCCCTGCGCCATCCGCCGCGCGACGATGTCGGTGATCCCCTCCTGGCCGAGGCGTCTGCGCCCCTCGCCGACGCGCCCCTCGATCAGCCCGTCCGTATACATCAGCAGGCTCCAGGCGCGGCCCAGCGCCACCTGCCTGCGCGGCCAGCGCGCGTTGGGGACGAGGCCGAGCGCGAGGCCGCCGTCGTCGTACGGGAGCAGCCGCGGCGTCCCGCCACCGCCACCGCCGCCACCGCCCGCGCCCCCGGCCACGAAGAGCGGCGAGGGGTGCCCTGCCAGGCAGACACCGGCGCTGCGGCCGTCGGGCGAGATGTCCACGGTGCACAGCGTCGCGAAGATCTCCTCGCTGGCCCGCTCGTGCTCCAGCACCTTCTGGAGCGTCCCCAGCAGCTCGTCGCCGCACAGCCCGGCGAAGGTCAGGGCCCGCCACGCGATGCGCAGCTCGACGCCCAGGGCCGCCTCGTCGGGGCCGTGGCCGCAGACGTCGCCGATCATGGCGTGGACGGTGCCGTCGGCGGTGCGGACGGTGTCGTAGAAGTCGCCGCCGAGCAGCGCCCGCGAGCGGCCGGGCCGGTAGCGGGCCGCGAAGCGCAGCTCGCTCCCCTCCAGCAGCGGCGTGGGCAGCAGCCCGCGCTCCAGGCGGGCGTTCTCCTGGGCCCGCAGCCGGGACTCCGTGAGCTGGCGCTGCGCGAGGTCGGCGCGCTTGCGCTCGACGGCGTAGCGGATGGCGCGGCTGAGGGTGCGGCCGTTCAGCTCGTCACGGAAGAGGTAGTCCTGCGCGCCGAGCCGTACGGCCTCGGCGGTACGTTCCGCGTCCGCGCCGTCGGTCAGCGCCAGGACGGGGTGGCGGGGGGCCAGGCGCAGTACGCGCCGCAGCATGTCCAGCTCGTGGGGGCCAGGCGCGGCCTCACCGCCGTCGCCGGGGCCGCCCGCGCCGCCCGTCCCACTCGCGCCGTCCACCTCGGGCCCCGGCGCCCCGGAGATCTCCCGCGACTCGCGCGCGTCCTGCCCCGCGGGCAGCAGCGCGAGGTCGAGCAGGATGCAGTGCACGTCGTCGGTGAGCAGCCGCTCCGCCTCGGTGAGGTTGCGCGCCGTGCGTACGCGGATGCGCTCCCTGGGCGCGCCGGGAAGCCCGGCGCTCGCGGAGTCCAGGATCTCGGGCACGCTGATGGCGCCCGTCGGATCGTCCTCGATCACGAGCAGGGTGAGGGCGCCGCCGGCGCTCCGCACGGTCTCCGGCTGCCTCGCCGTCCCCGGCTCGCCGGTCTCCGCTCCCGCGGCCCCCGCCTCCGTCTCCGCGGTCTCCGCCTCCGGCACCCGCGTCTCCCCCTCGCCGGTGCCCGGGTGCGGCGGTGCGGCAGGCGGCGAGGCCGCGTACTCCCGTTGCACACGTACGGGCATGTGAGTTCCTCTTCCCTCCCCCCGAGGGTGCGGTAGCGGGCCAGTCGGCACGCCACCTGGCCCGGTCAGGTAGCGGGCCAGTCGGCACGCCACCTGGCCCGGTCCGCCGAGCGATGGTCGGTCGCTCCTCGTGCCGGGCTGTCCGAGGGGACCTTAGCGCCCCCGTACGTATGTACGGAATGGCCGGAGAGAATCCTCCGCCGTCATATGCCCTCGCGACGCGGGGAGTTCGCCCCCGGCGCAGCGCGCGCATGACCAACGTCACTCGCCGGGCGCCCCGCGCGGGGCGCCCGGCGAGTGGCCCGGCTCACTTCAGCCGGGCCTCCGGGCCCGCTCGCCCCGGCCCGCTCACCCGGCTCACTTGTCCGGCTCACTTGTCCGGCCGTACGACTCCCAGGATCGGCATCGAGCCCGCGCCCTCGATGGTGATCTGCCGCCCCGTCCTGGGGGCGTGCACCATCGCGCCGTCGCCGACGTACATGGCGACGTGACTCGCGTCGTTCTTGTAGATGATGAGGTCACCCGGACGCATCTTCTCCAGCGGCACCCTGGGGAGCTGCTTCCACTGCTCCTGCGACGTGCGCGGGATCTGCTCGCCCGCCGCCTGCCAGGCGCGCATCGTCAGCCCCGAGCAGTCGAAGGTGGCGGGGCCCTCGGCGCCCCACTCGTAGTCCTTGCCGATCTGGTTCGTCGCGTACGCGAGGGCGCGCTTGCCCGCCTTGGACGCCTTGCCCTCGATCTCGTCCAGCACGCCCGACTCGAGCCACTTGGACTGCCGCGCGTAGGCCGCCTCGGCCTCCAGCTCGCGCAGCTTCTCGCGCTCGTCCTTCGCGAGCCGCGACTCCACCTTCTCGGCCTTCTTGAGCTGCTTCTCGACGCTCTTCTTGGCGGCGGCCTTCCGCTTCCGGTTCGCCTCCAGCTTCTCCCACTGGTCCGTGGCGTCCTCGGCGTAGCCGTCCAGCTTCTCCTTCGTGCCGGTCAGCGTGCCGATGAAGCCCTTGGCCGCCTGCTGGCCCTTGCGGACGAGGGAGACGTCGCGCAGAAACTTCTCCGGGTCCTTCCGCAGCAGCACGTGGGCCTCGTCCGGCATGCCGCCGCTGCGGTACTGGGCACGGGCCATGGCGCCCGCGGTGTTCTTCAGCTTGTCGAGCTTCGTCTGCGTGGCGTCGATCTTCCTCGCCAGCTCGACGATCTCCTTCTGCTGCTTCTCGACCTTCTCCTCGGCGCCGTTGTACGCCTCGGCGGCCGACTCGGCCTTGTCGTGGAGCCGCTCGATCTCCTTGCGGACGTCCTCCAGACTCCGGCCCGCGCCCGCGCCCGCACCCGCGCCCGCACCCGCGCTCCCGCCACCGCTCCCCCCGCTGCTCTCCCCCGGGTCCGCGTACGCCGTGGCCGCCGCGGGCCCGGCCAGCACTCCCAGCGCGCAGGCCACGGCGACGGCCGTTCCGCGCCTCCCCGGCAAGCCTCCAGGCCGTGTCACACGGCCACCCCCTCATGCCTCGGTATGCCTCGGTGGTCCACTCAGCCCGACTGGAGCGGATAGTGCCACGAGCCGCCCAAAAGCAACAGAGCCCCCCACAAGTCCCTCCGCTCCCAGCCTCGGGCCCAGCCCGAGCCCGGCCCGAGCCCGGCCGCGCGTCCCGCTGTCCCAGGCCCGCACGTCGCGCTACTAGGCCGACCGGCGAGGTTCACCTCGCGTTCACCCACTTCCGTCGGCCGCTTCACCTCATCTGCCTAATTTCAGCCGTACCGAGAGCGCGCGCCTCCCCACGACGGGCATCGCGCGGACATAGCTGGGACAGGCTCGATTCTCGCGAGGCTCGGAAGAGAACGACCGAGAGCGACCGAGAGCACACACCACATCTCATCGCACGCCGTTCCCCACCGGCGGGCCCAGGAAGGAACTGAACGAAAGTGAAGCTTCAGCGCACGAACCGGCTTCGCGCCCTCGCTGTCGGGGCTGTCGCGGTCTCCAGCGCCCTGGTACTCACCGCCTGCGGGTCGGACGACAACAGCGGCAACCCCGAGGGCTCGGGCTCCAAGGCCGCGGCCGACATCAAGTGCGACGGCAAGGGCAAGCTGCTCGCCTCGGGCTCCAGCGCGCAGAAGAACGCGGTGGACGCCTGGGTGAAGGACTACCAGGCGGCCTGCAAGGACACGCAGATCAACTACAAGGACATCGGCTCCGGCGGCGGCATCCAGGAGTGGCTCCAGGGCACCACCGCCTTCGCGGGCTCCGACTCGGCGCTCAAGCCCGAGGAGGTCGCGTCCTCGAAGAAGATCTGCAAGGGCGGCCAGGGCATCAACCTGCCCATGGTCGGCGGCCCCATCGCCATCTCGTACAACGTCTCGGGCGTGGACGACCTGACGCTGGACGCCTCCACGATCGCGAAGATCTTCGACTCGAAGATCAAGAAGTGGAACGACCCGGCCATCAAGAAGCTCAACCCGGGCGCGAACCTCCCGAACACCGACATCCAGGCGTTCCACCGCTCCGACGAGTCCGGTACCACCCAGAACCTGGGCAAGTACCTCGGTACCGCGGCCAAGGACGACTGGAAGTACGAGGACGAGAAGTCCTGGCCCGCCAAGGGCGGCCAGTCGGCCTCCGGCTCCTCCGGGCTGGCCCAGCAGGTCAAGCAGACCGAGGGTTCGATCAGCTACTTCGAGCTGTCCTACGCCACGGCCAACGACCTGAACAGCGTCAAGATCGACACCGGCGCCGCCAAGCCCGTCGAGGCCACCGCCGACAACGCGTCCAAGGCCATCGCCGACGCCAAGGTCGTCGGCAAGGACAAGGACCTCGCGATGGAGCTGAACTACAACACCAAGGCCGACAGCGCCTACCCGATCATCCTCGTCACCTACGAGATCGTCTGCGACAAGGGCAACAAGAAGGACACCCTCGACGCGACCAAGTCCTTCCTGACCTACACGGCCAGCGAGGGCGGCCAGAGCACCCTCACCGAGCTGGGCTACGCCCCGCTGCCCGACGAGATCGCCGAGAAGGTCCGCAAGGCCGTCCCGGAGCTCTCCTAGTACACCCGGGCGGGGCGGCGCAGGAATGCCGCCCCGCCCTCTTCCGGTGCACCGCCGCCAGGGGAAAGTCCCCACCCAGACCGGAGACACCATGGACATATCTCCCACCTCCGCAGCCCCGCCCCCGACGTCGCAGTCACCCGACCCCGCGCCGTCGCCCCCGCAGGCGCCGGTCAAGGGCAAGGCCGTCCGTCCAGGGGACAAGGTCTTCCTCGGCCTCTCCCGGGGCTCGGGCATCACCCTGCTCGTGATCATGGCCGCCATCGCGGCCTTCCTGACCTACCGCGCCTACCTCGCGATCTCCGAGGACTCGGTCAACTTCCTGACCGCCTTCGAGTGGAACCCGCAGGGCGACCCGCCCGCCTTCGGCATCGGCATCCTCGCCTTCGGCACCGTGGTCAGCTCCGTGATCGCGATGGTCATCGCCGTCCCCATCGCGGTCGGCATCGCGCTGTTCGTCTCGCACTACGCGCCGCGCAAGCTCGCGACGCCGCTCTCGTACGTGATCGACCTGCTGGCCGCCGTGCCCTCGATCATCTACGGCCTGTGGGGCGCCCTCTTCCTCGTCCCCTACCTGGACGGGCTCACCCGCTGGCTCGACCAGTTCTTCGGGTGGACGGTCGTCTTCGAGATGTCCAACCCCGGCAGCCCCGCACGTTCCATCTTCACCGTGGGCATCCTGCTCGCGATCATGATCCTGCCGATCATCACCAACGTGACCCGCGAGGTCTTCCTCCAGGCCCCGAAGATGATCGAGGAGGCCGCGCTGGCGCTGGGCGCCACCCGCTGGGAGGTCATCCGCATGTCGGTGCTGCCCTTCGGGCGCTCCGGCATCATCTCCGCCTCGATGCTCGGCCTCGGCCGCGCGCTCGGCGAGACCATGGCCGTCGCCACGGTCCTCTCCCCCGGATTCCTCTTCACCTGGCACCTGCTCGACCCGGGCAGCGGCACCTTCGCGCAGAACATCGCGGCGAAGTTCAACGAGGCGGACGAGTTCGGCCGCGACGCGCTGATCGCCTCCGGGCTCGTCCTCTTCGTCATCACTCTCCTCGTCAACGGCGCGGCCCGCCTGATCATCGCCCGCCGCAAGGAGTACTCGGGGGCCAACGCATGAGCAACGCACTGATGGACAAGCCGCAGGTCGACGACGTGCCGCCGCCGTCCACTCCCCTCGCGCACCGCAGGATGCCCAACTGGTCGCCCCTCGCCATCGCGGTCGTCTCGATCGCGCTCGGCATCGGCGTCGGCTCCGTCGCCGGCTGGGAGAGCCGCGTCCAGTGGGGCCTGATCGCCGCGCTGTTCTTCGTCGTCGGCACCTACGCGCTCACCACCGCGGTCGAGGGCAGCCGCCAGGCCAAGGACCGGGTCGCCACCAGCGTCGTCTGGGTCTGCTTCGTCCTCGCCGTCGTCCCGCTGGTCTCCCTCGGCTGGACGACCATCAGCCGCGGCTCGAAGCTCCTCGACGGCTACTTCCTCACCCACTCCATGGGCGGCATGACCAACCTGGAGGAGGGCGGCGGCCTCTACCACGCGCTGCTCGGCACCCTCGAACAGGTCGGCCTGGCGACGGTGATCGCCGCGCCGCTGGGTCTGCTGACCGCGATCTACCTCGTCGAGTACGGCCGCGGGCGCCTCGCCCAGGCCGTCACCTTCTTCGTCGACGTCATGACGGGCATCCCGTCGATCGTCGCCGGCCTCTTCGTCCTCGCCTTCTGGAACCTCGGCCTCGGCTTCGGGCCCTCCGGCTTCGCGGGCGCCATGGCGCTCGCCATCCTGATGATGCCGATCGTGGTCCGCTCCACGGAGGAGATGCTCAAGCTCGTGCCCAACGAGCTGCGCGAGGCGTCACTCGCCCTGGGCGTGCCCAAGTGGCGGACGATCCTCAAGGTCGTCCTGCCGACCGCCATCGGCGGCATCACCACCGGCGTGATGCTGGCCATCGCCCGTATCGCGGGCGAGACGGCCCCGGTCATGCTGCTGGTCTTCGGCAACCCGCTGATCAACCCGAACCCGTTCTCGGGTGCGCAGGAGTCCCTGCCGCTGTACGTCTGGAACCAGTACAAGCTCGGGAACACCGCCAGCATCGACCGCGCCTGGGCGGGCGCGCTCACCCTCATCGCCTTCGTGATGATCCTCAACCTGGTCGCCCGCGGCATCGCCCGCTGGAAGGCCCCCAAGACGTCGGGCCGCTGAGGCCCGGTCCGTACGCGAGGGGGCACCCCACAGGGCCGCCCCCCGGAACCCCGAAGAGAGTGACAAGTCCCATGGCCAAGCGCATCGACGTCAGCGGCCTCACCGCCTTCTACGGCTCGCACCGGGCCATCGACGACATCTCCATGACCGTCGAACCCCGCTCCGTCACGGCCTTCATCGGCCCCTCCGGCTGCGGCAAGTCCACCTTCCTGCGCACCCTGAACCGGATGCACGAGGTGACGCCCGGCGGCCGTGTCGAGGGCAAGGTGATGCTCGACAACGAGGACCTCTACGCCTCCGGCGTGGACCCGGTCGCGGTCCGCCGCACCATCGGCATGGTCTTCCAGCGGCCCAACCCCTTCCCGACGATGTCCATCTACGACAACGTCGCGGCGGGCCTGCGGCTGAACGGCAACTACAAGAAGAAGGAACTCGACGCGATCGTCGAGAAGTCCCTCAAGGGCGCCAACCTCTGGAACGAGGTCAAGGACCGCCTCAACAAGCCCGGCTCCGGACTCTCCGGCGGACAGCAGCAGCGCCTGTGCATCGCGCGGGCCATCGCCGTCGAGCCGCAGGTCCTGCTGATGGACGAGCCCTGCTCGGCCCTGGACCCGATCTCGACGCTCGCCATCGAGGACCTGATCGGCGAGCTGAAGGCCCAGTACACGATCGTGATCGTGACCCACAACATGCAGCAGGCGGCGCGCGTGTCCGACCGCACCGCCTTCTTCAACCTCGCGGCCGTCGGCCAGCCCGGCAAGCTGATCGAGATCGACGAGACCGAGCGGATCTTCTCCAACCCCACGGTCCAGGCCACCGAGGACTACATCTCGGGCCGCTTCGGCTGAGCGCCTGACCGCCTGAGCCGTCGCGCACGGCGCATGGACAGCCTCGCGGTGCTGCATGGCGGTGCCACCGCAAGGCGAAGGGTCCGCCCCTGTCACCCGGGGGCGGACCCATTCATGTGCGCGGGCGCGGGGCCCTGCCCGTCAGCCGAAGAAGAGCTTCACCAGGTAGTAGCTGACCGCCGCCATCAGCGCGGCGGCGGGCATCGTGATGAACCAGCCGAGGATGATGTTCTTCGCGACGCCCCAGCGCACCGCGCTGACCCGCTTCGTCGCCCCGACACCCATGATCGCCGAGGTGATCACATGCGTCGTGGAGATGGGCGCGTGGAACATGAAGGACGCCGTGTACATCACGGAGGCCGCCGTGGTCTCGGCGGCGAAGCCCTGCGGCGGGTCCAGCTCGATGATCCGGCGGCCCAGCGTCCGCATGATGCGCCAGCCGCCCGCGTACGTGCCGAGCGAGAGCATCGCCGCACAGGCGACCTTGACCCAGACGGGGATCTCGTTGTGGTCCTGGACGTTGGCGATGCTCAGCGCCATGACCACGACGCCCATCGTCTTCTGCGCGTCCTGGAGGCCGTGCCCGAGGGCCATGCCCGCGGCCGAGACGGTCTGCGCGATGCGGAAGCCGCGCTTGGCGCGGTGCGGGTTCGACTTGCGGAAGAGCCACATGATGGCGCACATGACGAAGTAGCCGATGACCAGCCCGACGATGGGCGAGAGGAACATCGGCAGCACGATCTTCTCGATCACGCCTGACCAGTAGACGGCGATGCCGCCGGCCAGCGCCGCGCCCACCATGCCGCCGAACAGCGCGTGCGAGGACGAGGACGGCAGCCCGAAGTACCAGGTGACCAGGTTCCAGACGATGGCGCCGACGAGCGCGGCGAACAGGATCGCCATGCCGCTCGACCCGTGCGGCGTCTCGATCAGGCCCTTGCTGACCGTCTTCGCGACACCGCTGCCCAGGAAGGCGCCCGCGAGGTTCATCACGGCGGCCATGGCCAGCGCGGCCCGGGGTGTCAGCGCCCGCGTCGAGACCGACGTCGCGATGGCGTTCGCCGAGTCGTGGAAGCCGTTGGTGTAGGTGAAGAAGAGCGCGACCCCGACGGTCACGATGAGCGCGAACGTGTCCACGAGGGGTCAGGACTCCTTGACCGCGATGGTCTCGACCGTGTTGGCCACATGCTCGAAGGCGTCCGCCGCCTCCTCCAGCACGTCCACGACCTGCTTGAGCTTCATGACCTCGATCGCGTCGTACTTCCCGTTGAAGAGATGCGCGAGCAGCTTGCGGTGGATCTGGTCGGCCTGGTTCTCCAGGCGGTTGACCTCGATCCAGTACTCGGTGAGGTTGTCCATCGTCCGCAGGTGCGGCATGGCCTCGGCCGTCAGCTCGGCCGCCCTGGCCAGGACCTCGATCTGCTGCTCGACGCCCTTGGGCAGTTCCTCGATCTCGTAGAGGACGACGAGATCGACCGCCTCCTCCATGAAGTCCATGATGTCGTCGAGCGAGGAGGCCAGTTTGTAGATGTCCTCGCGGTCGAACGGGGTGATGAAGGAGGAGTTCAGCTGGTGGAAGATCGCGTGTGTCGCGTCGTCCCCCGCGTGCTCCGCGGCTCGCATCCTCTCGGCGATCTCGGCCCGTGCGGAGGAATCCGCCCCGAGCAGTTCCATGAGGAGCTTGGAGCCGGTCACGATGTTGTCCGCGGAGGCCGCGAACATGTCGTAGAAGCTCGTCTCCCTGGGGGTCAGACGAAAGCGCACTGGGGGTCCTCGGGCTGCGTCGGTTTCGGTCTCGTTGATGCTAGGCGCATCATCCGGCCACGGCGAACCGGCGTTCCCCAGTGTCACCCATGGAGATGTGTGCTCGGCACCGCCCTCCGCCAAATCCGTTATCATATACCCACGAGGGGTATATGCCCACACCGCGGAAGGCCGCGGACCGCACCCCCTACGTCACGTCCAGCACGGGAGGACCCGCCATGATGACGGCCGAGACCAGCGCCGAGAGCGCCACCACCGTCGGGAAGGGCGAGACGTGCTCCGCCCACGCCGCGACGGGCGAGCACGGCTACACGAAGGACAAGGACGCCCACCTCAAACGGCTGCGCAGGATCGAAGGCCAGATCAGGGGCCTGCAACGCATGGTCGAGGAGGACGTCTACTGCATCGACATACTCACGCAGGTGTCCGCCTCCACGAAGGCGCTCCAGTCCTTCGCCCTCCGCCTGCTGGAGGAGCACCTGCGGCACTGCGTGGCGCACGCCGCGCTCGACGGCGGCGCCGAGATGGACGCCAAGGTCGAGGAGGCCACGGCCGCGATCGCCCGCCTGATGCGTACGTAGCGCCCCCAGGAAACGGGCGCCGGGTATCGCTCTGGCATATGACGCAGCTCACGCGGGGACTTACACCGGAACGCACACGGAAACGGGGCCCGGGGCGGTGCCCCGGGCCGGCTCAGCGCCGCTCGTACTGCCTCACCGGCTCGTCGAAGTCCCCCGTGACCGCCCTCAGCACCTCGTCGATCCGCGCCAGGCTCAGCCGCTCCTCGCCGGCCGCCTCGGCCGCGGAAGCCGCGATCATCAGTTCGCCGCACAGCTCGATCTCGGCGAGGGCCACGTGGTCCTGGACCACCGAGCCCTTCGACCCGCGAGCACTGCCAGGCACACGCACCACCTCCTCGTGTATCCCCAGAGTAGGGAGGGGCGCACCCTCCGCGCATGGCACTTCCGAACCATTTCGTTCCCCATCGCGGCGGCTAGCCCGTCGGCCCGGGCCCCAAACCCCGCCCGGGAGCCGGGAGGACAGGAGCACGGCGGTCGGACGGCGTGACCCGCGCACGCGTACGCACTCCCGCGCACCCGGCCACAGGCGACCGCCCACCGCACGACGTTACGGGGACGCGATCGTTCCCGCGTAGATGTCACGGGACTCGGGCATTCCGATTCGCACCGGTGTACCGAAATCGCGCAGTCTGACCGTCGAGGAGACGGCCACCCCCGAGGCTCCCTCCCCGCCCTCGTCATGCTCGTCATGCGCGTCATGCCGGTCGTGCTCGCCGTTGACGACGGTGAACTCGTGCCGCACCTTGCGCAGTCTGCCCCGCTCGTCGATGTCCGCCTCGAAGGGCACCGCCTTCGTGGAGAACCCTTTCGCCGCCGCCTCCAGTTGCCTGCGGGAGTGCGGCGATGCGGCCTTCGCGGCTGCCCGGAGGTCCAGCGTGCCCTCGTAGTGGCTGACGGTCTCGCCGTCCAGCGTCCGCTCGCCCTCGTAGGAGACCTGACGCGCCCCGCGCAGCAGCTCGGCCGCGCTGACGGGGTCCGTGGCGCCGCTGGTGACGAGGTTGCCGTCCGAGAGCGAGGCGGTCTCGACGCGCACCCACTTGTCGCTGGGGACCCCCGCGCCGCGGTTCTTCATGTAGACCGCGTCCGGCGTGATCAGTTCGGTGATGGGCCTGCGCTGCCCCACCGCGGCGCCCGAAGCACCCTCCGGCAGCAGGATCTTGAGCCGCCCGGCCCGCTTCGCGTAGTCGAAGGCGCCCGTGCCGTCGATGGTGACGCGGGTACCGCCGCTGGTCATCTCCATGGCGGTGACCGTGCTCGACGTGCCCGACCTGGCCAGCACGTCCGGGGCCTCGCGCACGGCGCGGAGCGGATCGCGGGGCACCTTCTCCTCGGCCGCCGCTGCGCCCCTTCCGGAGCAGCCCGTCGCCGTGACCAGCACCACGCCCACGGCTCCCGCCGTGCCCACCGCGACGGCCGAGACCCCCGCCCTGCGCCGTCCGCGCCGTCGCACCGCCATCTGTGCCGACCCCCATGCAGCCAAGCCGTCGCTGAAACTTGTTCTGCTAACGAGGGTCACTGCCGGGCCGTCACGGGCCGGTACGGTTGTCACGTGCGAGAGCTAGGCCGTTTCTGATGGCTCTTGGACGGTGTCGCGGAGCCATATGACGATGGCTGCTGTGGTGAGGGTGCCGTTGAAGAT
>NZ_BAAGSO010000068.1:0-1166 GCF_054782395.1 Streptomyces daliensis
CCGTCTCCGAACTCCTCCAGAACATCAGCAAGCACAGCCACGCCACCCGCGCCACCATCGACATCTGGCGCAGCGACACCCGTCTGCTGATCCAGGTCACCGACGACGGCCAGGGCGGCGCCGACACCACCACCGGAACCGGACTCTCCGGCCTCGCCGAACGCCTCGGCTCCGTCGACGGCCTCTTCCTCGTCGACTCCCCCACGGGCGGCCCGACGACCATCACCGCCGAACTCCCGTGGCGCGACCGCCACCCGGAGTCCCGCGCCGTGAGCTGAACGCGCCCACCCCCGCACATCACCCGTAAGAGCAGTACGAGCAAGCACGAGCAAGCACGATCAGGACGAGGACGAGGACAACGACCATGGCCACGGCATACGACGACAGGCCGGGCGCGTCGCGCGCCGGAGAGCACCACAGGAGCCGGGTGCCCGCGCTGCTGCGCGCCCCCTTCGAGGGCCGCACGTGGCGGGAGCTGCTGTACGCGGTCACGGGGCTGCCCGTCGCGATCTTCGCCTTCGCCTACGCGGTGATCCCCCTCTCCCTCGGCGCGGGCCTGCTGGTCACCTTCCTCGGCATCCCCGTACTCGCGCTCGGGCTCGCGGGCTGCCGCGTCATCGGCCGCGTGGAGCGGGCCCGTGCCCGCGCGCTGCTCGGTGTGCGGGTGGGGGAACCCGCACCCGTACGGGTGACGCAGCGCCGCAAGGGCCCGCTGGGCATCATCGGAGCACTGCTGCGCGACGGGGTGAGCTGGCGTCACCTGCTCTACTCGGTGCTGTACTTCCCCTGGGCCCTGGTCGTCTTCTGCTTCGCGGTGGTCTTCTGGTCCTGCGGCCTGGGGCTGCTCTCCTATCCGATGTGGCGGTGGGCACTCCCCGGGGACGAGCCCGGCATCCAGCTGTGGAACGACGCGAACGGCGAGCCCCGCTACATGCTGGACAACCCTTCCGAGCTGGCCGTCGTCTCGGCGACGGGCCTGGTGTTCGTGCTGCTGACGCCCTGGCTCGTACGGGGTCTCACCCAGGTCGACGGGCTGCTGGTCCGCGGGCTGCTCGGCCCCTCCTCCCTCGCGACGCGGGTCTCGGAGCTGGAGGCGGACAGGGGGGTGGTCGTGGACACGGCCGCCGCCGACCTGCGCCGCATCGAACGCGACCTCCACGACGGCG
>NZ_BAAGSO010000069.1:0-132416 GCF_054782395.1 Streptomyces daliensis
GGAGCGAGGCGGGCACGGTGGAACCTGCACTGACTGTCTGACCTGTGGTTATGTCCATGCCTCCACAGTCCGCCGACCTTCCCCGGTTGGCAAAGCATTTGGGTCGTGGTATTGGCCTGGGAAGCGGAGAGGGGTGTACGTCGTGGCGTCGGTGTTCCATGTCGTGGTGCCCCAGAGGGTGGTGCGGGTGCGCCAGGCGATGGTGCCCCGTTCGTCGACCAGTTCGGTGGGGGTGCCCACCAGGTCGGTGACGATCGCGTAGAAGCGGGCGTCTATTTCGCGCTGGGTGGTCTCGTCGGTGAGGCGTTCCGTCTGGGTCAGCGGGGTGAAGCCCCGGTGGTCCCAGGTGAGGGTGACGGGGTGGGGGAGGGCAGGGGCGTGGGTGGTCTGTTCGACGAGGGTGGGGCCGTCCCAGGTGAAGTCGACGCGTTCCGTCGCGGAGTGCTTCGCGACGCGGCGGCCCAGGGGGTCGTACGCGTAGTGCCAGACGGTGCCGTCGGGCGTGGTCACCGACGTGAGGCGGTCCTCCGCGTCCCAGGTGTGGCGCCAGGTGTCCGGCTTCTTCGAGAGGCGGGCCTTCTGGCGGAGGGTGATGCGCCCGGCGCCGTCGTGCTCGTAGCGGACCCGGCCCGCCGACGTGATCGCCGTGCCCGCGTACGTACGGGGCCCTGTCGCCTCCGGCGCGGCGTGGTCAGCGGGCCAGGACGCGTCCGTCTGGTTGCCCGCCTCGTCGTACGCGTACCGCTCCGTCCAGCCCCGCGCGCGGACCGCCGTCACGCGGCCGACCGCGTCCAGGTCGAAGGTGCTGCGCCCGGCGAGGAGGTCGTCCACGGCCGTGAGGTAGCCGTCGGGGCGGTAGGTGTACGCGCGGTGCTGCACCTGGGCCGTGTGCGGCGCGGTCAGTGACTGGGAGGTCAGCAGGCCCGACGGGTCCCACGTCTGGGTGAGGGTGAGGCCCTCGGGGCCGATGCGGCGCTCCGTCTCGCGGCCCGCCGCGTCGTGGGCGAAGTCCAGGGTGTGGCCGGAGGCCGTCAGCGAGGTGCGGTTGTCCGCCGCGTCGTACGTGCTGGTGGAGACGGCCCCGGTCGGGGTGACGCGGCGGACGCGGCGGCCCAGCGCGTCGTACGTGTGGGTGAGGGCGCGGCCGTTGACCAGCTCCGTTCTGACGCGGCCCAGCTTGTCGCGCTGATAGCGGATCGAGGCATCGGGACCGGCCGCTTCCATGAGGCGGCCCGCCGAGTCATAGGCGTACGTGGTGACCGCGCCCGCCGCGTCCTTGCGCGAGATGCGTCCCAGCGCGTCCCGCTCGTACGCGATCTCCTCGCCGAGCGGGGTCGTACGGCGCACCAGCGCGCCCGCCGCGTCCAGCTCGTACCGCTGCTCGCGGTCGTCGAAGTCGCGCTCCGCGACCAGGCGGCCCGCCGGGTCGTAGGTGTAGGACCAGGTCAGGCCCTGTGGGTTCCGCACCTCCGTCAGCCGCAGCTCGGCGTCGTACGCGAACTCGTGCCGGACGCCGTCCGGGCCCGTGCGGGCTGTCACGGCGTCGAAGTGGGTGTACTCGTACGTCGTCGCGCCGCCCGCCGCATCGACGTGGCGCGTGCAGTTGCCCTCGCCGTCCCACTCCCAGCGCTCCGTCGCACCGTCCGGCGTGGTGCGGTGGCGCAGCTTGCCCTCGACGGTCCAGGACAGCTCCGTGACCGCGCCCAGCGGGTCCGTGACGCGGACGGGGCGGCCGAAGGCGTCGCGCGCGTAGCGGGTGACCGCGCCCAGGGGGTCGGTGATCTCGACGGGGAGGCCCGCCGCGTCGCACCGCACGCGCGTCACCGCGCCCAGGGCGTCGGTCACCGTCGCGAGGTGGCCGCGGCCGTCGTACGTGTAGTGGGTGGTGTGGCCCGCGGGGTCCGTGAGGGAGGTGCGGTTGCCGCGCTCGTCCCACTCCTGGCGCCAGACGGCGCCGTCCGGGTCCGTGACGACCGTGGGGAGGCCCAGACGGTTCCGGACGACGGACGTCGTCGTGCCGTCGGGGCGTGTCACCCCGGCCGGGCGGCCCGCCTCGTCGTACGTGAACGTCGTCGTCCCGCCCCGTGCGTCGGTGTGGGACAGCGGGCGGTTGTGCGCGTCCCGCTCCGTGGCGGTGCGGTGGCCCAGCGGGTCGATCTCGCCGGACTCCAGGCCGTGCCCGTCGAAGAGGGTCCGCGTCGCGTGTCCGGAGGCGGTCGTCAGCGTGGTGACCCGGTGCCCTGTCGCCGCGTCGGTGCCGTCGTAGTCGACGCGGACCTGCATATGACCCTCGGTGCCGCCCTCGGCGATGCAGCGGTGCAGGTTGTCGTAGACGTAGTCGTAGCGGCGGCCGTTGGTGTCGGTCCAGGCGATGACGCGGCGCTCGTCGTCGTACTCGAAGCGCAGGGGGCGCCCGGAGGAGTTGGTGACGGCGGTCAGGCCGCCGTCGGTGTAGGCGTAGGACATGACCCGCTGGACGGTGCCGTCGGGCTGTACGAGGCCGAGCGCCGTGACGCGGCCGTCCTCGGTCGTCAGCGTCACCTCGTAGCCGCCGCTGTGGACCAGCCGCGCGGGCGCGCCCGTGGCCGGGTCGTACTCGAAGGTGATGCTGTCGCCGTTGCGGTCGGTGAGCTGCTCGATCCGGGCCGTGCCGTCCCCGCCGGTGCCGTCCCCGCCCGTGCCGCCCGCGTACGAGGTGTCCTCCGGTGGCGCGAAGTGCCGCGTCCACCCCGTGTCGGGGTCCGTGAGCGTGTAGCCGCCGTCCGGGGTGCGCTCCAGGGGCATGCGGGCCGCGCCCGCCGACGGCAGGGTGGGGACGCCGGGCGCCGGGTGCGGGTACGACAGCAGGCGCCCGTCCTCCGCGACGAGGACGACGCCCTCCGCGTCGATCTCCAGCCGCTGGTCGACCGTCGAGGACCAGGACGGGCCGAACCAGCGCCCCAGCCGGTAGCCGGACTCCACGCGGCGGGTGAAGACGAGCGGCAGGGCTCCGGCGAGTGCCAGATCGGTCTGGGGCAGATACATGCGCCCCGTGGACAGATCGATGGGGTCGGAGTTCTTGGACGGGGTCTCCTCGGTCTTCCGCGCCGACTGCGCGGGCCCCTTCTCCTGGAGCGCGCCGCGCCCATCCGACGCCTCCTTCGCGAGCTTCCCAGCCCGCCCCGCCTTCGTCGCCATGCCGAGGCCCTTTGTGCCCAGCAGCTCGGGGAAGAGGCGGCCCAGGCCCTCGGCGCCGTCCTTCTGGAAGGTGTCCCACATCTGCTTGCCGGTGCCGACGGGGTCGTTGGCGACGCGGGCGAGCCCTGTGACCGTGGAGTTGAGGTGGGTGGCGTACTCGGCGGGGTGCGTGACGTTGTACGGGTCCAGCGGGTTGATGCCGCGCACGAAGTTGTTGAGGCCCGCGGTGCCCTTGACGATGCCCCCGGCGAGGTGGGTGGCGTCGAGCTGCATGCCGGTGAGGCCGTCGCCGACCTGGTCCGCGTAGTCGGGCTTGGGCGGGGCAGCGTCTCGGGCGGCCTGTACGGCGCTGCGCGCGCGGGCCGCCGCCGCGTCGCGCTGGGCGCGGGCCTCGTTGAGCTGCTCCGCTCCCTCCTTCTTCTTGTCGTCCTTGTACTTGGCGATGGCCTCGCGGGCCTGGCCCTGGGCCCACTCCACGGTGTGCGCGAAGTCCTCCAGCGCTCCGGCGGCCTTCTCGCAGGCGTCAGCGGCCTTGATCCACTTGGCCGGTTCCAGCCCGACCTTCTCCCAGAAGGCGTCCGCTGCCTTGCCCCTCAGCGTCCCCTCGTGCAGGCCGCCCAGGCCCTTGGCGACGTCGTCGAACGCGGACTTGAAGTCCGCGAGGTGCCCTGCGGTCGCGCGCAGCTTGCCTGGGCTGCCGTAGACCAGCTTCGCGGGGTCGTCGCTCTGGTCCAGTTGCAGCTCGGCCACGTCGGCGCCGAGCCTGTTCGCCGCCGAGCGCGAGGTGCCCCGCACCCAGTCGGCGCCGCCCTCCCAGCCCGCCTCGTCGAGCCGGTCGGCGCCCCAGTTGCCGATGCCCTCGATGCTGTCGCCCGCGTCCTCGACGAGCTCCTCGCCCTTGTCCTCGACGGAGTCCGGTACGAAGTCACGCCACCCCATCAGCCCTCGCCCCCTTGTCCCCGCCCCTGCTGCTCCGCCGCCCGTTCCTCGGGGGAGGGGCCGAACCACTCGTCCCGCTGCTCCTCGACCTGCTCGTCGCTGACGCCGGACATCTCCTGGGCGAGATCCGTGTACATGCCGCCGCGCCCCGTGGAGGTGACCTCCCTGGCGGTGTCCTTCCAGTCCTGGCCGATGTCGTCGCCCGCACGCTCGAAGGACTCGGCGCTGTAGTCCGGCGCGTCGGGCGTCATGATGTCGCCCCAGCCCTGCTCGGCGACGTCCTCCTCGCTCGCGTGCGGGTTGCCGGTGTAGGAGACCGAGTTCAGCGCGATCTTGAACGTCCCCGCCGCGTACCGGTCCTCCTCGTAGGCCATGCCCGCTGCCAGCCCGAGGCGCTGCGCCAGGCCGTTCGCGTTCTGGACCAGGGCGCGCACGCCCCACTCCCACCTCTCGCAGAAGTCCTCGAAGTCCCCCGCCAGACCGGGGTGCCCCGCCTCCATGTGCGTGAGGGACAGCTCTTCGAAGCCCGCGCCCTGGAGCGAGGAGGTCGCCGAGCTGCCGGACTCCTTCAGCTCGCCGATGGCCTTCTTGAGCCCCTTCTCGATCAGATCGAGGGACTCCTTGTTCCAGTTGACGTCGCCCTGACCGCCGCCCTGACCGCCGCCCTGACCGCCCCCGCGGCCCTCGCCGTCTCCGGCACCCATCGCGCGCGCCTCCCCCCTGCCCGGTTTCTGCCCGCCCCTGGCCCGTCTCAAGGAGTCACGCTAGGCAAGTACGTGCGACACCGCGCAAGGGTGTTCCCGGCACGATGTCACCACCGCCCGCGCCCGCCCCGCGCCGTAACGTCCGTCACACCCGCACCCCGCGCCCGTACCCGAAAAGCGGTCGGCCGTATCTCTCTGTCACGGCATCGAGGGCTTGCGGAGGTATGGGGGAGTCTGGTAATGCTGCGCGGCTGGAGCGCCGTCGGCCCGTCACCGGGTCGCTGCCGGGCTCCGTAGGGGCCGACGAGGCCCGTGGGTGCCGGTCAACCCGGGCGTGACGCCGGTTGGCGTGACCCAAACGCACTGTGGCACACTGTCCAGGTTGCTCGGTTGAGTGCCGATGCTGTGCGCCTCCCGCCGGGAGGACCGGAAGCGAGTCCCAGCGTATTCGTCGTCCCTTATCAGGGACGGAAATACGGGAATCTTCCGGGAAGCGCAGGAGGGGCTTCCAGCCAGGGCACCCGGTGGGTCATACCGCCTCTTCCTCCCCAGGAAAACCTCATTCGGAGAAATTCGAGTAGGGGCACGACACGCCCGACCGCGTGGGTCGGCCCGACGGGGTGAGGGGGCACGGGACCCACGGGGTCCAGAGCGTTACGAGAGACAGGACTACGAAGTAGCCATGGCGGGACAGAAGATCCGCATCCGGCTCAAGGCCTACGACCACGAGGTCATCGACACCTCGGCGAAGAAGATCGTCGAGACGGTGACCCGCACTGGTGCGTCGGTCGCGGGCCCGGTGCCGCTGCCCACTGAGAAGAACGTGTACTGCGTCATCAAGTCGCCGCACAAGTACAAGGACGCGCGCGAGCACTTCGAGATGCGTACCCACAAGCGCCTGATCGACATCCTCGACCCGACGCCGAAGACCGTTGACTCGCTGATGCGCCTGGACCTTCCGGCCGGCGTCGACATCGAGATCAAGCTCTGAGGGGTGCGCTGAAGATGGCTAAGCAGATCAAGGGCGTCCTGGGCGAGAAGCTCGGCATGACCCAGGTCTGGGACGACAACAACCGCGTTGTCCCCGTGACCGTAGTCAAGGCCGGACCCAATGTCGTCACCCAGGTCCGCACCGCAGACAAGGACGGCTACGAGGCCGTCCAGATCGCCTTCGGCGAGATCGACCCGCGCAAGGTGAACAAGCCCCTCAAGGGCCACTTCGCCAAGGCCGACGTCACCCCGCGCCGCCACCTGGTGGAGCTGCGCACCTCCGACGCCAGCGAGTACACGCTCGGCCAGGAAGTCAGCGCCGACACCTTCGAGGCAGGCGGCAAGGTCGACGTCACCGGAAAGTCCAAGGGCAAGGGCTTCGCAGGTGGCATGAAGCGGCACGGCTTCCACGGCGGCAAGGCATCGCACGGTGCCCACCGCGTGCACCGCAAGCCGGGCGCCATCGGTGGCTGCGCCACCCCGGGCCGCGTCTTCAAGGGCACCCGCATGGCTGGCCGTATGGGCAATGAGCGGGTCACCACCCAGAACCTGACCGTCCATGCCGTTGACGCGGAGAAGGGCCTGCTGCTCATCAAGGGCGCAGTCCCCGGTCCGAACGGCGGCCTCGTCCTGGTCCGTACCGCGGCCAAGGGGGCCTGAGGTAACCGATGAGCACCATTGACATCCTTTCGCCGGCAGGCGACAAGGCCGGGACCGTCGAGCTCCCCTCGGAGATCTTCGACGTGCAGGTCAGCGTTCCGCTGATCCACCAGGTCGTCGTCGCCCAGCTGGCCGCTGCCCGTCAGGGCACGCACAAGACCAAGACGCGCGGCGAGGTCCGCGGCGGCGGCAAGAAGCCGTACCGCCAGAAGGGCACAGGCCGCGCCCGTCAGGGTTCGGTCCGCGCTCCGCAGTTCGCAGGCGGTGGCGTCGTCCACGGCCCGCAGCCGCGTGACTACTCGCAGCGGACCCCGAAGAAGATGAAGGCCGCCGCGCTGCGCGGTGCCCTCTCGGACCGGGCCCGCCACGACCGCGTCCACGTCGTCTCCGGCGTGGTCGAGGGCGAGGTCTCCACGAAGGCGGCGAAGACGCTGCTGGGCAAGATCAGCGAGCGCAAGCACGTGCTGCTGGTCGCCGAGCGCGCCGACGAGGCCGCGTGGCTCTCCGCCCGCAACCTGCCCCAGGTGCACATCCTGGAGCCGGGGCAGCTCAACACGTACGACGTGCTCGTCTCCGACGACGTGGTCTTCACGAAGGCCGCCTTCGAGTCCTTCGTGACCGGCCCGAAGCAGGCCGGGGCTGAGCTCGAAGGGAGCGACGCCTGATGAGCGAGCAGACTGTCGCCGAGGTCACCAGCAAGACGTTCACGGACCCCCGTGACCTTCTGATCAAGCCGGTGGTCTCGGAGAAGAGCTACGCGCTGCTGGACGAGAACAAGTACACGTTCATCGTCGACCCGCGCGCCAACAAGACCCAGATCAAGCAGGCCGTCGAGGCGGTCTTCTCGGTCAAGGTCACCGGGGTCAACACGATCAACCGGCAGGGCAAGCGCAAGCGCACCCGCACCGGTTACGGGAAGCGCGCCGACTCGAAGCGCGCCATCGTGACCCTCGCTGAGGGCGACCGTATCGACATCTTCGGCGGCCCCGTCTCCTAACGGAGACAGGAGCCGTCCGATATCGGACGAGGACTGAGAAATGGGTATCCGCAAGTACAAGCCGACGACTCCGGGCCGTCGTGGCTCCAGCGTCGCCGACTTCGTCGAGGTCACGCGGTCCACGCCGGAGAAGTCGCTGGTCCGCCCGCTGCACAGCAAGGGCGGCCGTAACAACGCCGGTCGTGTGACCGCTCGCCACCAGGGTGGTGGGCACAAGCGCGCCTACCGCGTGATCGACTTCCGTCGGCACGACAAGGACGGCGTGCCGGCGAAGGTCGCGCACATCGAGTACGACCCCAACCGCACCGCGCGCATCGCGCTCCTGCACTACGCCGACGGCGAGAAGCGCTACATCCTCGCGCCGCGCGGCATCGAGCAGGGCCACCGGATCGAGAACGGCCAGGGCGCCGACATCAAGCCGGGGAACAACCTGCCGCTGCGCTACATCCCGGTCGGTACGACCATCCACGCCATCGAGCTGCGGCCCGGCGGCGGCGCGAAGTTCGCCCGCTCCGCCGGTGCGTCCGTGCAGCTCCTGGCCAAGGAGGGCCGCATGGCCCACCTGCGCATGCCGTCCGGTGAGATCCGCCTGGTCGACGTCCGCTGCCGCGCCACCGTTGGCGAGGTCGGCAACGCCGAGCAGTCGAACATCAACTGGGGCAAGGCCGGCCGCATGCGCTGGAAGGGCGTCCGCCCGACCGTTCGCGGTGTCGTGATGAACCCGATCGACCACCCGCACGGTGGTGGTGAGGGTCGTACCTCTGGTGGTCGTCACCCGGTGTCGCCGTGGGGCCAGAAGGAAGGCCGTACGCGCTCGCCGAAGAAGGCCAGCAACAAGTACATCGTCCGCCGCCGCAAGACGAACAAGAAGCGCTAGGAGGCGGGGTTTTCGATGCCGCGCAGTCTCAAGAAGGGGCCCTTCGTAGACGCCCACCTCATGAAGAAGGTGGAAGCGCAGAACGAAGCGGGCACCAAGAACGTCATCAAGACCTGGTCTCGCCGCTCGATGATCGTCCCGGCGATGCTGGGCCACACGATCGCGGTGCACGACGGCCGTAAGCACGTCCCGGTGTTCATCACCGAGTCGATGGTCGGCCACAAGCTCGGCGAGTTTGCGCCGACCCGCACCTTCCGCGGCCACGTCAAGGACGACCGCAAGTCGCGTCGTCGTTGATGGGCGGGGTGTGAAGACATGACTGACACCGAAGGGACAACCATGGAAGCCAGGGCCCAGGCGCGCTACGTGCGTGTCACGCCCATGAAGGCCCGCCGGGTGGTGGACCTCGTCCGTGGCATGGCTGCCACGGAGGCTCAGGCGGTCCTGCGTTTCGCCCCGCAGGCCGCGAGCGTGCCGGTGGGCAAGGTGCTGGACAGCGCCATCGCCAACGCCGCGCACAACTACGACCACACGGACGCCGACAGCCTCTACATCTCCGAGGCGTACGTCGACGAGGGCCCGACCCTGAAGCGGTTCCGGCCGCGCGCCCAGGGCCGCGCCTACCGGATCCGCAAGCGGACGAGCCACATCACCGTGGTCGTGAGCAGCAAGGAAGGAACCCGGTAATGGGCCAGAAGGTAAACCCGCACGGGTTCCGGCTCGGCATCACCACCGACTTCAAGTCGCGGTGGTACGCCGACAAGCTGTACAAGGACTACGTCAAGGAAGACGTCGCGATCCGCAAGATGCTCACGCAGGGCATGGAGCGGGCCGGCATCTCCAAGGTGGAGATCGAGCGCACGCGTGACCGCGTCCGCGTCGACGTCCACACCGCCCGGCCGGGCATCGTCATCGGCCGCCGCGGCGCGGAGGCCGACCGTCTCCGGGGCAACCTGGAGAAGCTGACCGGCAAGCAGATCCAGTTCAACATCCTCGAGGTCAAGAACCCCGAGACGGACGCGCAGCTCGTGGCCCAGGCGGTCGCCGAGCAGCTGTCCTCCCGCGTCTCGTTCCGTCGCGCCATGCGCAAGAGCATGCAGACGGCGATGAAGGCCGGGGCCAAGGGCATCAAGATCCAGTGCGGCGGCCGTCTCGGCGGCGCCGAGATGTCCCGCTCGGAGTTCTACCGCGAGGGCCGTGTGCCCCTGCACACGCTCCGCGCGAACGTCGACTACGGCTTCTTCGAGGCCAAGACCACCTTCGGCCGCATCGGCGTGAAGGTCTGGATCTACAAGGGCGACGTCAAGAACATCGCTGAGGTCCGCGCCGAGAACGCCGCCGCCCGGGCGGGCAACCGCCCGTCGCGTGGTGGCGGTAACGACCGCCCCCGTCGTGGTGGCGAGCGTGGCGGTCGTGGCCGCAAGCCGCAGCAGCAGAATGGCGCCGCTGCCGAGGCCCCCAAGGCCGACGCGCCGGCTGGCGCCGGGGCTGAGAGCACCGACTCCGCTGGTCTGTCCGGCTCCGCCGGAAGGGAGGCCTGACCACAATGCTGATCCCTCGCAGGGTCAAGCACCGCAAGCAGCACCACCCGAAGCGCAAGGGCATGGCGAAGGGTGGCACCGAAGTTGCTTTCGGTGAGTACGGCATCCAGGCCGTCACCGCCGCGTACGTGACGAACAGGCAGATCGAGGCAGCTCGTATCTCCATGACCCGTCACATCAAGCGCGGCGGCAAGGTCTGGATCAACATTTACCCGGACCGCCCGCTGACCAAGAAGCCCGCTGAGACCCGCATGGGTTCCGGTAAGGGTTCGCCGGAGTGGTGGATCGCGAACGTCAAGCCCGGTCGGGTGATGTTCGAGCTGTCCTACCCGAACGAGAAGATTGCCAAGGAGGCGCTGACCCGCGCCGCCCACAAGCTTCCGATGAAGTGCCGGATCGTTCGGCGCGAGGCAGGTGAGTCGTGATGGCGGCCGGAACCAAGGCGTCCGAGCTGCGCGAGCTGGGCAACGAGGAGCTTGTCGGCAAGCTTCGCGAGTCCAAGGAGGAGCTGTTCAATCTCCGCTTCCAGGCGGCGACCGGACAGCTTGAGAACCACGGCCGTCTCAAGGCCGTGCGCAAGGACATCGCCCGGATCTACACCCTGATGCGTGAGCGCGAGCTGGGCATCGAGACGGTGGAGAGCGCCTGATGAGCGAGACGAATGTGACTGAACAGAGGCAGCAGGACCGCGGCTTCCGCAAGACCCGCGAGGGTCTGGTCGTCAGCGACAAGATGGACAAGACCGTCGTCGTCGCCGT
This sequence comes from Streptomyces daliensis, assembly GCF_054782395.1. Taxonomy (NCBI): domain Bacteria; kingdom Bacillati; phylum Actinomycetota; class Actinomycetes; order Kitasatosporales; family Streptomycetaceae; genus Streptomyces; species Streptomyces daliensis. The sequence continues at coordinate 10,644 of NZ_BAAGSO010000069.1, forward strand.
CGAGGACCGCGTCAAGCACGCGCTGTACGGCAAGGTCATCCGCCGTACGAACAAGCTCAAGGCGCACGACGAGCAGAACGCCGCTGGCGTCGGCGACCGCGTCCTCCTCATGGAGACCCGGCCGCTGTCCGCGACCAAGCGCTGGCGCATCGTCGAGATCCTCGAGAAGGCCAAGTAATTCTCCGAGGCCCCAGAAAAGTACATGGGGGCCCCTCGGAGTTCGTTCCGCCAGGCTCCCGGGGCCGGCTCGCTGAGAGTCGGCCCCGGGGGAACCGGCAGACACACAGGAGATAGACGTGATCCAGCAGGAGTCTCGGCTTCGCGTCGCCGACAACACGGGTGCGAAGGAAATTCTCACCATCCGTGTGCTCGGCGGCTCGGGCCGGCGCTACGCGGGCATCGGTGACGTCATTGTCGCTACCGTCAAGGACGCGATCCCGGGCGGGAACGTGAAGAAGGGCGACATCGTCAAGGCTGTCATCGTGCGCACCGTGAAGGAGCGCCGCCGCCCCGACGGCTCGTACATCCGCTTCGACGAGAACGCGGCCGTCATCCTCAAGAACGATGGCGACCCCCGCGGCACCCGTATCTTCGGCCCGGTGGGCCGTGAGCTGCGCGAGAAGAAGTTCATGAAGATCATCTCCCTCGCGCCGGAGGTGCTGTGACCATGAAGATCAAGAAGGGCGACCTGGTTCAGGTCATCACCGGCAAGGACAAGGGCAAGCAGGGCAAGGTCATCGCGGCCTTCCCCCGCGAGGACCGCGTCCTGGTCGAGGGTGTCAACCGGGTCAAGAAGCACACCAAGGCCGGCCAGACCGCTCGTGGTTCGAAGACCGGCGGCATCGTGACGACCGAGGCCCCCGTTCACGTGAGCAACGTTCAGCTCGTCGTGGAGAAGGACGGCTCGAAGGTCGTGACCCGCGTCGGTTACCGCTTCGACGAGGACGGCAACAAGATCCGCGTTGCCAAGCGGACCGGTGAGGACATCTGATGACTGCCACCACTGAAGCCCCGCGCCTCAAGCAGCGCTACCGCTCCGAGATCCAGGGCAAGCTCCAGGACGAGTTCTCGTACGAGAACGTCATGCAGATCCCTGGCCTGACCAAGATCGTGGTCAACATGGGTGTGGGCGACGCCGCCCGCGACTCCAAGCTGATCGAGGGTGCCATCAAGGACCTCACCACGATCACCGGCCAGAAGCCCGCCGTGACCAAGGCCCGTAAGTCCATCGCGCAGTTCAAGCTGCGTGAGGGCCAGCCGATCGGTTGCCACGTGACGCTTCGCGGCGACCGCATGTGGGAGTTCCTCGACCGCCTGCTGTCGCTCGCGCTGCCGCGCATCCGCGACTTCCGCGGTCTGTCGCCGAAGCAGTTCGACGGCAGGGGCAACTACACCTTCGGTCTCACGGAGCAGGTCATGTTCCACGAGATCGACCAGGACAAGATCGACCGGGTCCGGGGCATGGACATCACCGTGGTCACGACGGCGTCCAACGACGACGAGGGTCGGTCCCTCCTTCGTCACCTCGGCTTCCCGTTCAAGGAGAACTGATCATGGCGAAGAAGGCTCTGATCTCCAAGGCCAGCCGGAAGCCGAAGTTCGCGGTGCGTGGCTACACGCGCTGCCAGCGCTGCGGCCGTCCGCACTCTGTCTACCGCAAGTTCGGCCTGTGCCGCGTGTGCCTTCGTGAGATGGCTCACCGTGGCGAGCTGCCGGGCGTGACCAAGAGCTCCTGGTAACCCTCCGCACAATGTCCGCCGACCGGTGAACCGCCCCTGAGCGGGAGCCGGATGGCGGCAGGAGGGCCAGCCAGGACTCTCGGTAAGAGCATCAAGGACGGCGCGGAGTCCGATCCCGCATGGCTTAGCCTTGTGGGGTTGGGCGCCCGCCGCCCATGACCGTCTTACTACGCCGTAGGTCCCCGCACCCCACCCGTCCCGTCCTCGCACGGGGAGAGGGAGGGCGCATACAGGAAACCCCGGCGAGAGAGGCCGAAGGCCATCACATGACCATGACCGATCCGATCGCAGACATGCTGACGCGTCTGCGAAACGCGAACTCGGCGTACCACGACACCGTCGTGATGCCTCACAGCAAGATCAAGTCGCACATCGCGGAGATCCTCCAGCAGGAGGGCTACATCACCGGCTGGAAGACCGAGGACGCCCAGGTGGGCAAGAGCCTCGTTCTCGAGCTGAAGTTCGGCCCGAACCGCGAGCGCTCGATCGCAGGCATCAAGCGGATCTCGAAGCCGGGTCTGCGGGTCTACGCAAAGTCCACCAACCTGCCGAAGGTGCTCGGCGGCCTGGGCGTGGCGATCATCTCCACGTCGCACGGTCTCCTCACCGACAAGCAGGCGCAGAAGAAGGGCGTGGGTGGGGAAGTCCTCGCCTACGTCTGGTAACGGAAGGGAACGGAGGCAAAGCAATGTCGCGAATCGGCAAGCTCCCCATCCAGGTTCCCGCCGGTGTGGACGTCACCCTCGATGGCCAGACGGTCAACGTGAAGGGCCCCAAGGGCGCCCTCTCGGTCACCGTTTCCGCGCCCATCGAGATCGCCAAGGGCGAGGACGGCGAGATCGTCGTCACCCGGCCCAACGACGAGAGCCGGAACAAGGCCCTGCACGGCCTGTCCCGCACGCTGGTGGCGAACATGATCACTGGCGTGACCGCGGGATTCAGCAAGGACCTCGAAATCAGCGGTGTGGGTTACCGCGTCCAGGCCAAGGGCTCCAACCTGGAGTTCTCGCTGGGCTACAGCCACCCGATCCTGATTGAGGCGCCGGAAGGCATCTCCTTCAAGGTCGAGTCGCCGACCAAGTTCTCGGTCGAGGGCATCGACAAGCAGCAGGTCGGCGAGGTCGCCGCGAACATCCGCAAGCTGCGGAAGCCCGACCCGTACAAGGCCAAGGGCGTCAAGTACGCGGGCGAGACCATCCGCCGCAAGGTCGGAAAGGCTGGTAAGTAGCCATGGCATACGGCGTGAAGATCGCTAAGGGCGACGCCTACAAGCGCGCCGCCGCCAAGCGCCGTCACATCCGCATCCGCAAGAAGGTCTCGGGCACGCCCGAGCGCCCTCGCCTGGTCGTGACGCGCACGAACCGCGGTATCACCGCTCAGGTCATCGACGACGTCGCGGGCCACACGCTGGCCTCGGCCTCGCACCTGGACAGCTCTGTCCGCGGTGGCGAGTCCGGCAAGGGCGAGCAGGCCAAGCAGGTCGGCGCACTGGTCGCCGAGCGTGCGAAGGCCGCGGGTGTCGAGGCCGTCGTGTTCGACCGCGGTGGCAACAAGTACGCAGGGCGGATTGCCGCTCTGGCTGACGCCGCCCGCGAGGCCGGGCTCAAGTTCTGAGCCAGGTTCCGAGCTAGCGGACGTAAACGAGAGAGGTAATTCCAATGGCTGGACCCCAGCGCCGCGGTGGCGGCGCCGGTGGCGGCGAGCGGCGGGACCGTAAGGGCCGGGACGGCGGCGCCGCCGCCGAGAAGACCGCGTACGTCGAGCGCGTCGTCGCGATCAACCGCGTCGCCAAGGTAGTGAAGGGTGGTCGTCGCTTCAGCTTCACCGCGCTGGTCGTGGTGGGCGACGGTGACGGCACCGTGGGTGTCGGTTACGGCAAGGCCAAGGAGGTGCCGGCCGCCATCGCCAAGGGCGTTGAGGAGGCCAAGAAGCACTTCTTCAAGGTCCCCCGTATCCAGGGCACGATTCCCCACCCGATCCAGGGTGAGGAAGCCGCGGGCGTCGTGCTGCTCAAGCCGGCTTCGCCCGGTACCGGTGTGATCGCCGGTGGCCCGGTGCGTGCCGTGCTGGAGTGCGCGGGCATCCACGACGTGCTGAGCAAGTCGCTCGGCTCGTCGAACCCGATCAACATCGTGCACGCCACGGTGGGTGCTCTTCGCGGGCTTCAGCGCCCCGAGGAGATCGCCGCCCGTCGCGGTCTGCCGCTCGAGGACGTTGCACCCGCCGCTCTGCTGCGGGCGCGTGCCGGGGTGAGTGCGTAATGGCTCGCCTGAAGATCACGCAGTCGCGTTCCGTCATCGGGACCAAGCAGAACCACAGGGACACGCTGCGGACCCTCGGTCTGAAGCGCGTCAACGACGTGGCCGTGCGTGAGGACAGCCCCGTGGTCCGGGGTCAGCTGCACACCGTGCGGCACCTCATCACGGTCGAGGAGGTCGACTGAGATGGCGGAGAACAACCCGCTGAAGGTCCACAACCTCCGGCCGGCTCCTGGCGCCAAGACCGCCAAGACCCGCGTGGGTCGTGGTGAGGCGTCCAAGGGCAAGACCGCTGGTCGTGGCACCAAGGGCACCAAGGCCCGCTACCAGGTGCCGGAGCGCTTCGAGGGTGGGCAGATGCCGCTGCACATGCGGCTGCCCAAGCTCAAGGGCTTCCGGAACCCCGCCCACAAGCACTTCCAGGTGGTGAACCTGGAGAAGCTGGCCGCGCTCTACCCCGAGGGTGGCGAGGTCACGGTGGCCGATCTGGTCGCCAAGGGCGCTGTTCGCAAGAACGAGCTCGTGAAGGTGCTCGGCACCGGCGAGATCTCCGTCGCGTTGCAGGTGACCGTCGACAAGGTCTCCGGCTCCGCGCAGGAGAAGATCACCGCAGCCGGTGGCACCGTCACCGAACTTGTCTGAGTTCGTTGACTGACAGGCCGGGGATGTCCCAACGGGGCATCCCCGGTCAGTCGTTCCACGGCGGGCACGGTCGCCGGTAAGGTGGCGTGCACTGTTGATATCTGTCGATCCTCAAGACCGTCACCTCTCGCGTAGCGAACGCGGGGGGCGCAGGAGGCACCGTGCTCACCGCGTTCGCCCGGGCGTTTCAGACGCCCGACCTGCGCAAGAAGCTGCTCTTCACGCTGGCCATCATGGTGCTCTTCCGGCTCGGGGCACACATTCCGGTTCCAGGCGTCAGCTTTGAGAACGTCAACCAGTGCATGAAGGAGGCCTCAGGAAGCCAGGGGCTCTTCGGGCTGGTCAATATGTTCAGCGGTGGTGCGCTGCTGCAGTTGACCATCTTCGCGCTCGGCATCATGCCGTACATCACGGCGAGCATCATCCTCCAGCTGCTCGTCGTGGTCATCCCGCGTCTCGAAGCCCTCAAGAAGGAGGGCCAGGCGGGCCAGGGGAAGATCACGCAGTACACGCGTTATCTCACCGTGGCGCTGTCCGTCCTCCAGGCGACCGGCCTGGTGGCGACGGCACGCAGCGGCTCCCTCTTCCCCCAGTGCCAGGTGCGCGACCAGATCATTCCCGATCAGTCCATCTTCACGACCATCACCATGGTCATCACGATGACGGCCGGTACGGCGCTCATCATGTGGCTCGGTGAACTGGTCACCGACAAGGGCATCGGCAACGGCATGTCGATCCTCATGTTCACCTCGATCGCCGCGGGCTTCCCCGGGGCTCTGTGGGCCATCAAGAAGCAGGGCAAGCTGGCCGACGGCTGGATCGAGTTCGGCGCCGTCATCGTCTGCGGTCTCGCCATGGTGGCGCTCGTCGTCTTCGTCGAGCAGGCACAGCGCAGGATTCCCGTGCAGTACGCGAAGCGCATGATCGGCCGCCGCAGCTACGGTGGTACGTCCACCTACATCCCGCTGAAGGTCAATCAGGCGGGTGTGATTCCCGTCATCTTCGCGTCGTCGCTGCTCTACATTCCGGCACTGATCGTTCAGTTCAGCGGATCCCAGGCGGGCTGGGCCGAGTGGATTCAAGCCCACTTCGTCAAGGGCGACCACCCGATCTACATCGCCACGTATTTCCTGCTGATTGTCTTCTTCGCCTTCTTCTACGTCGCCATCTCCTTCAACCCCGAAGAAGTTGCCGACAACATGAAGAAGTATGGTGGCTTCATCCCGGGTATCCGGGCAGGTCGTCCCACGGCGGAGTACCTGAGCTACGTGCTGAACCGCATCACGTGGCCGGGGTCGCTCTATCTGGGTCTGATCGCACTGGTTCCGACGGTCGCGCTGATCATGTTCAACGCTCAGCAGGACTTCCCGTTCGGCGGGACGAGCATCCTGATCATCGTGGGTGTCGGGCTTGAGACCGTGAAGCAGATCGAGAGCCAGCTTCAGCAGCGCCATTACGAAGGGTTCCTCCGCTGATGCGTATCGTCCTCGTCGGACCGCCTGGCGCGGGTAAGGGAACGCAGGCGGCGTTCCTGGCCAAGAACCTGTCGATCCCGCACATCTCGACGGGCGACCTCTTCCGCGCCAACATCAGCCAGGGCACCCCGCTCGGGCAGCAGGCGCAGGAGTACATGCGGGCGGGTCAGCTCGTACCGGACGAGGTCACCATAGGGATGGCGCGCGACCGCATGGAGGAGTCGGACGCCGAGGACGGCTTCCTGCTCGACGGCTTCCCGCGCAACATCGCCCAGGCCGAGGCGCTCGACGCGCTTCTGGAGGAGAAGGGCACGAAGCTCGACGCCGTTCTCGACCTGGAGGTCCCCGAGGACGAGGTCGTGAAGCGGATCGCCGGACGGCGCATCTGCCGCAGCGACAGCAGCCACGTCTTCCACGTCGAGTACAGCCCTCCGAAGAAGGACGGCGTGTGCGACGCGTGCGGCGGCGAGCTGTATCAGCGTGACGACGACCGCGAGGAGACGGTGCGCAAGCGCCTCGCGGTCTACCACAGCGAGACCGAGCCGATCATCGACCACTACAAGGCGCAGGATCTGGTCACGACGATCTCCGCGCTGGGCAAGGTCGGCGAGGTGACGGAGCGCGCCATGCGCGCTCTGGGACGGGACTGACGCGACGGCCCTGCGGGGCCGCGCGGTCCGTCCGGCCACGGTCGCGGTGCCCTTCGGGGTGCCGCGGCCGTATCGTGTAAGGGGCACGTCCGTGCGCGGGTGCGCGCGGGAAGTGCGACGTAGTCGGTTCCAGGAAGTCCAGGAAGGCGTCAGCCGCATGGTGGAGATCAAGACCCCCGAGCAGATCGCGAAGATGCGCGCGGCCGGGCTGGTGGTCGCCGCGATGCACAAGGCGTGTGCCGAGGCCGCCGTGCCGGGCGCGACGACGAAGGACCTGGACGAGGTCGCGGCCAAGGTGCTGGCCGACCACGGCGCCAAGCCGAACTTCCTGGGGTACGGCGGCTTCCCCGGCAACATCTGCACCTCCGTCAACGACGTCGTGGTCCACGGCATCCCGGACCGCGAGACCGTGCTGAAGTCCGGCGATCTGCTCTCCATCGACGCGGGCGCGATCATCGACGGCTGGCACGGCGACGCGGCGCTGACGGTCTTCGTCGGCGAGGGGCACGCGGCCGAGCTGCACGAGCTGAGCAGGGTGACGGAGGAGTCGATGTGGGCGGGCATCGCCGCCGTCCGCAAGGGCAACCGCCTGGTGGACGTCTCCAAGGCCATCGAGGGCTACATCCGCCGCCAGCCGCGTCCGGCCTCCGGCAAGTACGGGATTGTCGAGGACTACGGCGGCCACGGCATCGGCTCCCAGATGCACATGGACCCGCACCTGCTGAACTACGTGGACCGCCGCCGTGGCCGAGGCCCCAAGCTGGTGCCCGGGATGTGCCTGGCCATCGAGCCCATGGTGAGCCTCGGCACGGCCAAGACCCACGTCCTCGAGGACGACTGGACGGTCAAGACGAACGACGGCACCTGGTCCAGCCACTGGGAGCACTCCGTCGCGCTGACCGAGGAGGGGCCCGTCGTGCTGACGGCTCCGGACGGCGGCAAGGCGAAGCTGGCGGAGCTGGGCGTGACGGCGGCTCCCGACCCGCTGGGCTGACCCGCTGGGCCGAGCGCCCCCTTCGCGGGCCCCGCAGGTGTCGTGGGAGCGGCGGCGTGGGGGCGGCGTGACGCCGGGTGACGGCGGGCCGCGTAATGCGCCGGACCGGTCACGTCGAGTGATGATTTGGCCGGAATCCGGCCGTTCGACGGTTATTGATCTTGGAGTTCGGGGAGAATCCACGAATTCGTCTTTCCGGGTGGTTGTGGCGTAGACTGGCTCGTCGGTCCAGGTGTATCCGTATGCCCGGACCACCCCAGGTAGCCGATCCCGGAAGGTGAAGCGCTAGAGCATGGCCAAAAAACAAGGGGCCATCGAGATCGAGGGCACCGTCGTCGAGTCTCTCCCGAACGCGATGTTCAAGGTGGAGCTCCAGAACGGGCACCAGGTCCTCGCGCACATCAGCGGCAAGATGCGGATGCACTACATCCGTATCCTTCCCGACGACCGGGTCGTAGTGGAGCTTTCTCCGTACGACCTGACGCGCGGGCGGATCGTCTACCGCTACAAGTAGACCGACAGATCGAGCCGCGGCCTCGCCTCCCATGAGGGTCCCGTGAGGGTGCGGCCTGACCCGGAGAGCCTCAATCCCATGAAGGTCAAGCCGAGCGTCAAGAAGATCTGCGACAAGTGCAAGGTGATCCGCCGCCACGGCCGGGTCATGGTCATTTGCGACAACCTGCGCCACAAGCAGCGCCAGGGCTGAAGCTTCCAGACCCCTTTCCTACGCACTTCGCACTCTTCGCGCGACGCATAGCGAAAAGTACATACGCAGACGCCCGACCCCCCGCCGTGATCGGTTTTCATGTCGGTGGGGACGACACCCCCGGTCGGAGGCCGGGGACCTTGCCCGTACGGCGTGTACGCGCAAGGGACGGTGCTGTGGAAGACCTCCGACGAGCAATCAGGAGCCACATCAATGGCACGCCTCGCAGGCGTCGATCTCCCGCGTGAAAAGCGCGTCGAGGTCGCCCTCACCTACGTCTTCGGCATTGGTCGTACCCGTGCCCAGCAGACCCTGAGTGAGACCGGTATCAACCCGGACACCCGCGTTCGTGACCTGTCCGAGGAGGACATGGTCAAGATCCGCGAGTTCGTGGACAACAATCTCCAGGTCGAGGGTGACCTCCGCCGGGAGATCCAGGCCGACATCCGCCGCAAGGTCGAGATCGGCTGCTACGAGGGTCTGCGCCACCGGCGCGGCCTCCCGGTCCACGGTCAGCGCACGAAGACCAACGCCCGTACCCGCAAGGGTCCGCGTCGCGCAATCGCCGGCAAGAAGAAGCCGGGCAAGAAGTAGTCCACGCCGGACGCTTTTGAAGCGGTCCGCGCAGTAGGACCGACCACCTCCACGGGAGAGTTCATTTATGCCTCCGAAGGGCCGTACGGCGGGCGCCAAGAAGGTGCGCCGCAAGGAAAAGAAGAACGTTGCCCACGGGCACGCTCACATCAAGAGCACGTTCAACAACACCATCGTGTCGATCACTGACCCCACGGGCAACGTGATCTCCTGGGCCTCGGCCGGCCACGTCGGCTTCAAGGGCTCGCGCAAGTCGACGCCGTTCGCGGCGCAGATGGCGGCCGAGAACGCCGCCCGCCGCGCGCAGGAGCACGGCATGCGCAAGGTCGACGTCTTCGTCAAGGGTCCGGGTTCCGGTCGTGAGACCGCGATCCGCTCGCTCCAGGCCACCGGCCTCGAGGTCGGGTCCATCCAGGACGTCACCCCGACCCCGCACAACGGCTGCCGCCCGCCGAAGCGCCGCCGAGTCTGACCCACTGACGTAGGAGACAAGTAGATAATGGCGCGTTACACCGGGGCCGACTGCAAGCGTTGCCGTCGGGAGAAGCAGAAGCTCTTCCTCAAGGGGAGCAAGTGCGAGAGCGCGAAGTGCCCGATCGAGATCCGTCCTTACCCCCCGGGTGAGCACGGTCGCGGGCGCACCAAGGACTCCGAGTACCTTCTCCAGAAGCGTGAGAAGCAGAAGGCCGCTCGTATTTACGGGGTTCTTGAGAAGCAGTTCCGCGGGTATTTCAACGAGGCCAACCGTCAGCAGGGCAAGACTGGTGAGAACCTGCTGCGGATCCTCGAAACCCGTCTGGACAACGTGGTCTACCGGGCCGGCTTCGCCAAGTCCCGCGACCACGCACGTCAGCTGGTCAAGCACGGCCACATCGCCGTGAACGGCCGCAAGACCGACATCCCGTCGGCTCGCGTGTCCGTGAACGACATCATCGAGGTCCGCGCGTCCTCCCGTAACCTGACCCCCTTCCAGGTGGCGGCTGCGGAGGCCGGCGAGAAGACGGTTCCGGCCTGGCTGGAGTCGATTCCGTCGAAGCTGCGGATCCTCGTGCATTCGCTGCCCGAGCGCCCGGTGATCGACACCCAGGTGCAGGAGCAGTTGATCGTCGAGCTCTACTCCAAGTAATCCGGAGCAGATCTCACCCCGGACACGGGCGGAGCCGCGCAAAAGGGTGGTTCCGCCCGTATCCTTGAAAGCACCGTTGTCTGGCTCGGCATCAAATAGCGGGTGCCGAAGACTGGAGTACACCTCTCATGCTGATCGCTCAGCGTCCCTCTCTGACCGAAGAGGTCGTCGACGAGTTCCGCTCCCGGTTCGTGATCGAGCCGCTGGAGCCGGGCTTCGGCTACACCCTCGGCAACTCCCTGCGTCGCACGCTCCTCTCCTCGATCCCCGGCGCTGCTGTCACCAGCATTCGGATCGACGGTGTCCTGCACGAGTTCTCCACCGTGCCGGGCGTCAAGGAGGACGTGACCGACCTCATCCTCAACATCAAGTCCCTCGTCGTCTCCTCTGAGCACGACGAGCCGGTCGTGATGTACCTGCGCAAGCAGGGTCCAGGGCTGGTCACCGCGGCGGACATCGCGCCGCCCGCCGGTGTCGAGGTGCACAACCCGGACCTGGTCCTCGCCACGCTGAACGGCAAGGGCAAGCTGGAGATGGAGCTGACCGTCGAGCGCGGTCGCGGCTACGTCTCGGCCGTGCAGAACAAGCAGGTGGGCCAGGAGATCGGCCGGATCCCGGTCGACTCCATCTACTCGCCGGTGCTCAAGGTCACGTACAAGGTCGAGGCCACCCGTGTCGAGCAGCGCACCGACTTCGACAAGCTGATCGTCGACGTCGAGACCAAGCAGGCCATGCGTCCGCGTGACGCGATGGCGTCGGCCGGCAAGACGCTGGTCGAGCTGTTCGGTCTGGCGCGCGAGCTGAACGTCGACGCCGAGGGCATCGACATGGGCCCGTCGCCGACGGACGCCGCGCTCGCCGCGGATCTGGCGCTGCCGATCGAGGAGCTGGAGCTCACGGTCCGCTCGTACAACTGCCTCAAGCGCGAGGGCATCCACTCCGTGGGCGAGCTGGTGGCCCGCTCGGAGGCGGACCTGCTCGACATCCGCAACTTCGGTGCGAAGTCGATCGACGAGGTCAAGGCGAAGCTGGCCGGTATGGGCCTGGCGCTGAAGGACTCGCCTCCCGGGTTCGACCCGACCGCCGCGGCCGACGCCTTCGGCGCCGACGACGACGCGGACGCCGGTTTTGTGGAGACCGAGCAGTACTGAGATATTGGCGCCCGCGCCTCCGGCTGGGGGTGCGGGGGTCGTCCCCCGCGAGAATGCAGCGTGGAGACCGAGCAGTACTGAGCGCTGACACTTGGTCCTTTGGGGATTGAGCGTCTGCCCCGTGCTGTTGTTGGGGAGCTGCGGGTCCGCTTCGGCTGGTCGCGCAGTTCCCCGCGCCCCTATCGGGGCACCCGCGTCCCTTCGGGCGCGCTGCCTGACGGGGCACCCGCGTTCCTTCGGGGCGCGGCCCCCTGACGGGGGCATCCCCTCGCTCCTGGACGGGGCGGGGTCACAGGAAATCCGGTACCTGATACGGCCGGGACTGCCACCGGTACCTCGTACGGCCGGTGCAGGGACAACGAAGGAGAGACACCATGCCGAAGCCCACCAAGGGTGCCCGTCTGGGCGGCAGCGCCGCGCACCAGAAGGCCATGCTGGCGAACCTCGCCACCGACCTTTTCGAGCACGGCCGCATCACCACGACCGAGGCGAAGGCCCGCCGTCTGCGTCCGGTCGCGGAGCGTCTGATCACCAAGGCGAAGAACGGCGACCTGCACAACCGTCGTCAGGTCATGCGCACGATCACGAACAAGAGCGTCGTGCACACCCTCTTCACCGAGATCGGCCCGCGCTACGACAACCGCCCGGGTGGCTACACCCGCATCACCAAGATCGGTAACCGCCGTGGCGACAACGCGCCCATGGCCGTCATCGAGCTGGTGGAGGCCCTGACCGTGCAGCAGCAGGCTGTCGGTGAGGCCGAGGCCGCGACCAAGCGTTCCGCCAAGGACGCCGCTGGTGACGAGGCCGTGGCGGACCTCAAGAAGGACGAGACCCCGGCCGAGGCCGAGGCCGCTTCCGAGGAGCCCAAGGACGACTCCAAGGAAGAGTCCAAGGACGCCTGAAGCAGCGCCTGAAGCGTCTTGTGCGGGCCCGTTTCCCTTCGGGGGAGCGGGCCCGCTCCCTTTTGAGCCTTTGAGAGGATCCGTTGCGTGAGTGACGCGGTAGAGGCGGGACGTACCCGCGTGCGGCTGGACCTGTCGTACGACGGCAAGGACTTCTCCGGCTGGGCGAGACAGCGGGGGCGGCGCACCGTGCAGGGCGAGCTGGAGGACGCGCTGCGGGTGGTGCTGCGGCTGCCGGAGGACGAGGCTCCGGAGCTGACGGTCGCGGGGCGCACGGACGCGGGGGTGCACGCGCGGGGGCAGGTGGCGCACGTCGACCTGCCGGAAGCGGTGTGGGCCGAGCACGGGGAGCACCTGCTGCGGAGGCTGGCGGGGCGGCTGCCGATGGATGTGCGGGTGTGGCGGGTCGCGGAGGCGCCCGCGCACTTCAACGCCCGCTTCTCGGCGATCTGGCGCCGCTACGCGTACCGGGTGAGCGACCACCCGGGCGGCGTGGACCCGCTGCGGCGAGGGCACGTGCTGTGGCACAACTGGCCGCTCGACCTGGACGCCATGAACGCGGCGGCGCGTGAGCTGCTGGGGGAGCACGACTTCGCCGCGTACTGCAAGAAGCGCGAGGGCGCGACGACGATCCGTACCCTGCGCGAGCTGCGCTGGGAGCGGCACGCGGACGGCGTCCTGGAGGCGACGGTGCTCGCCGACGCGTTCTGCCACAACATGGTGCGCTCGCTGGTGGGCGCGATGCTGTTCGTCGGCGACGGGCACAGGACGCCCGAGTGGCCGGGCAAGGTCCTGGCGGCGGGCGTCCGCGACTCGGCCGTCCACGTGGTGCGTCCGCACGGGCTGACCCTGGAGGAGGTCGGCTATCCGGCGGACGACGAGCTGGCGGCGCGTAATCTGACGGCGCGGAACAGGCGCACGTTGCCGGGGGCGGCTGGTGGGGCGGGGTGCTGCTGAGGGGGCCCGGTCCGGCGCTCCGGCCCCTCGCGGCGCTCCCTCAGTACGCCGGAGGGTGCGGCGGGCGGTGCGGGGGCAGGCCCGCTGAGGCGGCGAGGGTGAGGTCGAAGCCCTCGCGGCGGATGCGGCGGTCCACGTAGAGGAGGGTCGCCGCGACGTAGGGGAACGGCACCGTCAGCACCGAGCCGAGCACCAGCAGGACCACCATCATCGCGAACACCGTGATCATGGAGCCGATGTGCGGGTCCTGGCCCGCTGCCGCGGCGGAGAAGATGCCGAGGAAGACCACGGCGTACTGCACCATCTGATCGACGATCGCGACGATGATCGCGATCAGCAGGGTGATCCCCAGCACCCGCCACCACGCGCCCTTCACCAGCACGGCGGAGCGGCTCATCGAGGCACCGGCGCCGGTCCCCTCCAGGGCGGCGGCGGAGGGGGCGAGCGCGTAGCGGACGTAGAGGTACGTGCCCGCCACGGCCACGCCCAGGAAGACCAGCACTCCGGCCAGGACGGCGACGACGGTGAGCCCGGTCATGCTGCTCTCGCCCGCGCTCGCGATGGTGCCGACGATCATGCCGATGACCGTCCCGTAGCCGACCACGAGCAGCCCGCAGACGATCAGCGCCCGCAGCAACTGCACGCCGAGGACGGACGCCACCCGCGGCCGGGTCTGCCGCCACAGGGCGCCGAGAGTGAGCGGGTGGCCGGTGACCGCGTGCGAGACGGTGACGGCGTGCGCTGCGGTCAGCGCGGACATCACGTAGACGCCGATCGCGATCAGCAGCAGCGCGGCGATCACGCCCGCCGAGATGAGGGTCAGGAGCTGGTCGCCATCGGCCTCGGGGTGGTCGACGTCCCGGAAGACCTCGTCGACCGTCCCCCACACGACGGCCAGCGCGCCCCCGACCACTACCGCACCCGCGACGAGGGCCGCGCCCATGAGGGCGAAGGTGAGGCCGTAGAGCTGCTTCCAGTAGCGGCCGACGGTGCTGAAGACGGCGCCGAGGAGGTCGCCGACGCCGAGGGGGTGCAGGGGTATGACGCCGGGCTTGGGCGCGTACGGGGGCGGGGGCGGCGGCGGTGGGCCTGCGCCGTAGGGACCGGGCCCGTACGCGTAAGGCCCCGGCCCTTCGCCGCGCCACGGCCCGTGCTGCCCCTGCGTCCCCGGGCCGCCGCCCCATCCCGCGTCGCCTGCCATGGCTGGTCCCCCCTGTGGTGTGTCCGCCCGCCGCCGTGCGTGTGCGCGTGCCCGCGTGGGTGAGCACGCGGGCACGGGGGAGGGCGGTTGCGTTCGTGGCCCGGTGCGGGGCCGGCCGCCCCGCCTCTCCGGCTATCCCTGTGGCGGGGCCTGGCCGCCCGGGGTCGGGGTCGGGGAGCCCGAGGCCGCCTGTGCCGCCTGGTCCTTGCCGCGCTGGAGGACGCGCGCGTACGCGTAGTCCGAGCCGTCCAGGCCCGCGCGGACCGCCTTCTCGTCGGCGTCCGTCGAGGGCTTGCCGTTCGTGCGGCCCGCGATGGTGAAGAAGGCGTAGCGGCCGAGGGAGTTGGCGGTCGTGCGGCAGGTCACCGTGCGGCAGAAGTCCGGGACGCCGCTGCCGGGGAGGGCGACGAGGTTCGGCTCGTAGTCCTTCTTCACCGCGGCCGCCGTCTTCGTGTCGGCGAACACGGCGATGCCGATGGTCACGGCGAGGCCGTCATTGGTGAACGTCGCGCGGTAGATGGCCGTGCAGTCGTGCTCCTTCAGCACCGGGCCGAGCCCCGAGTGCGCCGCGTCCGTGCAGTCCGTGCTCGCGTCGGTCTTGGCCCGGGTGTACGGGCGGCCGTTGATCGTCACCTTCTCGCCGGGGAAGAGGGTGTCCACGCTCAGCGGCGCAGTGTCGCGCTTCGTGTCCGCGATGAAGTCGCCGGGCGGCGGCGGGGGCGGCGGCTCGTCCTTGAAGGTGGGTTCCGGCTGCCCCGGTGTGCTGGAGGGTATGTCCTCCGGGGTGGGCAGCGATTCGGAGGGCTTGTCGGACGCGCCGGAGCCCCCGCCCTCGTTGACGACGGCGACCGCGACGATGCCCCCGACCAGCACAGCGGCCAGCGCCGCACCGCCCATCATCAGCCAGCGCTTCCGGCGCCTGCGCCGGTCTTCGCTCTCGTCGGCCAGTGCCGCCCAGTCCGGAGTGGAAGAACCCCCGGGACCCCATCCGGGTCCCCCCTGCCCAAAGCTCATGGGGCGCATCATATTCGCTTGGTTTCGCCACGGGCGTCCCGCCAGAATCACGGTCATGGGACATCTGGAGGCCGCGCATCTCGACTACTACCTGCCGGACGGGCGCGCTCTGCTCGCCGATGTCTCCTTCCGGGTCGGTGAGGGCGCCTCCGTCGCCCTCGTGGGACCGAACGGCGCGGGCAAGACGACGCTGGTCCGCCTGATCGCGGGCGAGCTGCGCCCCGACGCGGGCACCGTCACGATGAGCGGCGGGCTCGGGGTGATGCCGCAGTTCGTCGGCTCCGTACGGGACGGGCGCACGGTGCGCGATCTGCTGGTCTCCGTCGCACAGCCCCGGATCCGCGCCGCTGCCGAGGCCGTGGACGCGGCCGAGCTGCGCGTCATGGAGGCCGACAGCGACGACGAGGCGGCCCAGCTCCAGTACGCGCAGGCCCTCGCCGACTGGGCCGAGGCGCAGGGGTACGAGGCCGAGACGCTCTGGGACATGTGCACCATGGCCGCGCTCGGCATCCCGTACGAACGGGCCCAGTGGCGCCAGGTGAACACCCTCTCCGGGGGCGAGCAGAAACGGCTCGTCCTGGAGTCGCTGCTGCGCGGCAACGACGAGGTGCTGCTCCTCGACGAGCCGGACAACTATCTCGACGTCCCCGGCAAGCGCTGGCTGGAGGAGCGGCTGCGGAGCACCCGTAAGACGGTCCTGTTCATCTCGCACGACAGGGAGCTGCTGGACCGAGCAGCGGACAAGATCGTCAGCGTCGAGCCGAGCCCCGCCGGGAGCGACGTGTGGGTGCACGGCGGCGGCTTCGCCACCTACCACGAGGCACGCCAGGAGCGCTTCGCGCGCTTCGAGGAGCTGCGGCGGCGCTGGGACGAGAAGCGGGCCCAGCTGAAGAAGCTGGTGCTGGACATGCAGCAGTACGCGGCGCGCAGCGACGAGATGGCCTCGCGCTACCAGGCGGCGAAGACGCGGCTGCGCAAGTTCGAGGAGGCCGGACCGCCGCCCGAGCCGCCGCGCAAGCAGCGGCTGACGATGCGGCTGCGCGGCGGACGCACCGGCGTACGGGCCGTGACCTGCGAGAACCTGGAGCTGACGGGTCTGATGCGGCCCTTCGGGCTGGAGGTCTTCTACGGGGAGCGGGTCGCGGTGCTCGGCTCCAACGGCTCGGGCAAGTCCCACTTCCTCCGGCTCCTCGCGGGGGAGCCCGTCGCGCACACGGGGAGCTGGAAGCTGGGCGCGCGTGTGGTGCCCGGCTACTTCGCGCAGACCCACGCGCACCCCGAGCTGGAGGGGCGCACGCTGCTGGACATCCTGTGGACCGAGCACGCCCGCGACCGTGGCGCGGCGATGTCCGCGCTGCGGCGCTACGAGCTGACGGGGCAGGCCGAGCAGCGGTTCGAGCGGCTGTCGGGGGGACAGCAGGCCAGGTTCCAGATCCTGCTGCTGGAGCTGGCCGGGACGACGGCGCTGCTGCTGGACGAGCCGACGGACAACCTGGACCTGGAGTCGGCCGAGGCGCTCCAGGAGGGGTTGGAGGCGTACGAGGGCACGGTGATCGCGGTCACACACGACCGCTGGTTCGCCCGCTCCTTCGACCGCTTCCTCGTCTTCGGCGCCGACGGGCGGCTGCGCGAGGTGCCGGAGCCGGTGTGGGAGGAGGGGCGGGTCGCGCGGGCGCGCTAGCGGGGGAGGGGGTCCGGGCTGGCCAGGGGTGCAGTGGACACGTGTTTTGACCCGTACGGGGGCGCGCCGGTATTCTGCGAGTTCGTTGTGTGTATTGGCTTGCTCATTCTCACGTGAGAGGGCCCTTACACCGGCCCACCGGTCGAGCACCAGTGATCAGCACATGCGGCCTGCGTCACCGTAGTGCGGACAAGACTGTTGTGATCGCCAGGTGGCCTTGTCAGGACCCGTCCCCACGGCCCTCACGGGCTTGGGGAGACCCACTCACTGAAGAAGCGAAGGCTACGACCGTGCGTACGTACAGCCCCAAGCCCGGCGACGTCCAGCGCCAGTGGCACATCATCGACGCGCAGGACGTCGTCCTGGGCCGTCTGGCCTCTCAGGCCGCCACCCTTCTCCGGGGCAAGCACAAGCCGGTGTACGCGCCCCACGTCGACACCGGTGACTTCGTCATCATCATCAACGCCGACAAGGTGCACCTGTCCGGCAACAAGCGGACCCAGAAGATGGCCTACCGCCACTCCGGCTACCCGGGTGGTCTGCGGTCGGTCCGCTATGACGAGCTGCTGGAGAAGAGCCCCGAGAAGGCCGTCGAGAAGGCCATCAAGGGCATGATCCCCAAGAACACCCTGGGCCGTCAGATGCTCTCCAAGCTCAAGGTCTACGCGGGCCCCGAGCACCCGCACGGCGCCCAGCAGCCGGTGCCGTTCGAGATCACTCAGGTCGCGCAGTAAGTCCGGCCACCCCCTAAGACGAAGAGAAGCTGAGGAGAATCGTGGCCGAGACCACCGCTGAGACCCCCGTCGAGGGCGTCGAGGAGTACACCACCGAGACCCCGGACGGCGCCCTGGAGGAGTACACCTCCGAGTCGATGGCGTCCCGTTTCGGTGACCCGCAGCCGGCCGCCGGCACCGGGCGCCGCAAGAACGCCATCGCCCGCGTCCGGATCATCCCGGGCACCGGCAAGTGGAAGATCAACGGTCGCACCCTTGAGGGCTACTTCCCCAACAAGGTGCACCAGCAGGAAGTCAACGAGCCCTTCAAGGTGCTCGAGCTCGACGACCGCTACGACGTCGTCGCCCGCATCGCCGGCGGCGGCATCTCGGGCCAGGCGGGCGCGCTGCGCCTGGGCGTGGCCCGTGCGCTGAACGAGGCGGACGTGGACAACAACCGCGGCCCGCTCAAGAAGGCCGGCTTCCTGACCCGTGACGCTCGCGCCGTCGAGCGCAAGAAGGCCGGTCTCAAGAAGGCCCGTAAGGGCACGCAGTACAGCAAGCGCTGACCCTGCGCCTGCTGGACCGCTTCCGCGCGCCCGGGTTCGCGCCCGGACGCCCGTAGCGTCGACGCCCCGGCGGCACGAAAAGTGCCGCCGGGGCGTTCCCTTTGGGGGCGCCGGAGCATTCCCTTTGGGGGGCTCTTCGGGGGCGCGCGGGGTCCGGTACGGGGACGTACGGCGTGCCGCCGTTCACGCGGCCGTCGCACGGGGACCACGGGGCGTATACCTGGAAAGGCCGGACGGGCGGGAGGCCCTCCGGCCAAGTTCTAACTCTCGGAGGAACGACGGTGGGACGACTCTTCGGTACGGACGGCGTACGCGGTGTCGCCAATGAGGGACTGACGGCCGAGATGGCCCTCGGACTCTCGGTCGCGGCGGCCCATGTGCTGGCCGAGGCGGGCTCCTTCGACGATCACAGGCCGGTGGCCGTGGTCGGACGGGACCCGCGCGCCTCCGGAGAGTTCCTGGAGGCCGCCGTCGTGGCGGGCCTCGCCAGCGCGGGCGTCGACGTGCTGCGGGTCGGGGTGCTGCCCACCCCCGCCGTCGCGTATCTGACCGGCTCGCTCGGCGCCGACCTCGGCGTCATGCTCTCCGCGAGCCACAACCCCATGCCGGACAACGGCATCAAGTTCTTCGCGCGCGGCGGGCACAAGCTCGCCGACGAGCTGGAGGACCGCATCGAGACGCTGTACCACGAGCACGAGTCGGGCCGGTCCTGGGACCGCCCGACCGGCGCGGGCGTGGGCCGGGTCAGGGACTACGACGAGGGCTTTGACAACTACGTCGCCCACCTCGTCGGCGTCCTGCCGAACCGGCTGGACGGTCTGAAGGTCGTCATCGACGGCGCGCACGGCGCGGCGGCGCGGGTCTCGCCCGAGGCCTTCGCGCGCGCGGGCGCTGAAGTGATCACCATCGGAACCGACCCCGACGGGCTCAACATCAACGAGGAGTGCGGCTCGACGCACCTCGACGGGCTGCGCGCGGCGGTGGTGGAGCACGGCGCGGATCTCGGCGTCGCGCACGACGGTGACGCGGACCGGTGCCTCGCGGTGGCCGCGGGCGGCGAGGAGATCGACGGGGACCAGATCCTCGCCGTGCTCGCCCTGGCCATGAAGGAGGCAGGGCGGCTGCGGCACGACACCGTGGTGGCCACGGTCATGTCCAACCTCGGCTTCAAGCTGGCGATGCGGCGCGAGGGGATCGGGCTGACGCAGACGGCCGTCGGTGACCGCTATGTGCTGGAGGAGATGAAGCGTGGGGGGTACTCGCTCGGGGGCGAGCAGTCCGGGCACGTCATCGTGCTCGATCACGCGACGACCGGTGACGGCACGCTGACCGGGCTCATGCTGGCGGCACGGGTCGCCGTCACGGGGACGCCGCTGCTGGAGCTGGCCGGGGTCATGGAGCGGCTGCCGCAGGTGCTCGTGAATGTGCGGGACGTGGACAAGTCGCGGGTGGGGACGTCCGCGGAGGTGGCCGCGGCGGTGGCCGAGGTCGAGCGCGAGCTGGGGGAGACGGGGCGGGTGCTGTTGCGGTCGTCCGGGACGGAGCCGCTGGTGCGGGTCATGGTGGAGGCGGCGGACAGCGAACAGGCCCGCTCCGCGGCGGCGCGGCTCGCGGACGTGGTGAAGAGCGCGCTGGGCTGACGGCCCCCTTCGTGGGTGCCGGAAGGAGACCCAGGGTCGCCCCTTCCCCGGGTGCGCTCCCTCACCGGGCGCGAGGCTGACCCCCACACGGGGTGTCCGGCCTCACGGGGGCGCGGGGCCCCTTCGCGGGGTGCGGTTCGCCGTCTTCCGGGTGCGCCCTTCGTCGGGGGTGTTGCGCGGGACGGTTTGCCCGTGAGGTGGGTGCCGTAGGGGCCCGCGCTGGTTTTTGTGCCGTGGCACGTGGTGCGGGACCCCTGCGCGGGGTGCGGTTCGCCGTTTCCGGCTGTCTGGCCGGTGGCCACGTCGAGGTCCCGTCGTGCGTGCAGCGCGGTACACCGAGCGGCGGCAGACGCTGTACGGCCACGCGTGGGAGATCAGGCGCATCCTCCTTCAGCGATCGCTGCACAGCGCTACCACCACGGCTGCTTCACCGTCGGGTTTGCCCTGCTGAGTTGCTTTTCGCTACTTGCCCATGGACGAGACGGTTTGCAAGTTGGCGGTAATCGGCGTCGGAATGGCTCGGGCCGGTTGTCCGCGGCGAGGGCGCGGCGGTGCGAGCGTAGTGAGCGACGGCCGCCTGCGGATTCGATCTGGGCTGTGCAGCGGATGTCCCCGGAGCAGGTGCCGCATGGGGCTGCGACACACCTGCTCGACGGGCGTCGATCTGTCGCACTATTTCTTGAGCGAAAACCTGAGTCGCGTACCTGTCACCTGCACCGATGGAGCTCATCATCGAGGTGGCCACGTCCGCCAGCGGTAGCTCCTCCGAGTTGCCAGAGGAATCTGGACCTGGCATGTTTCCGCCTCCCTCCCTGTCGTCTGTTGCTGTAGGTGTTACGCAGCGATAACGACTTTTCGGCCTGGAAGGTTCACTCCGGGGCACCGCCCCTGCTGCGGACGAAACCCCAGGAGGCACCCGGGCCGCGTCCCCCTTACAGCTTGCGCAGGCTGAGGCGTTCGACCTTGTGGTCCGGGGACTTGTGGAGTTGGAGCGTGGCCCGGCCGCGGGTGGGGGCGATGTTCTGTTCCAGGTTGGGGCGGTTGATCGTGCGCCACGTGTTGCGGGCGTAGTCCAGCGCCTCTTCCTCGGACACCCCCGTGTACGTGTGGAAGTACGAGCGCGGGTCCTGGAACGCCGTCTGGCGGAGCTTGCGGAAGCGGCTGAGGTACCAGCGCTCGATGTCGTCCGTACGGGCGTCCACGTAGACGGAGAAGTCGAAGCAGTCCGAGACGGCCATGCGCGTGCGGCCGTCCTTGCCGGGGAGGGCGGGCTGGAGGACGTTCAGGCCCTCGACGATCAGGATGTCGGGGCGGTGCACCGTCAGGCGTTCGCCGGGGACGATGTCGTACGTCAGGTGGGAGTAGACCGGGGCCGCGACCCCCTCTTTGCCGGACTTGACGTCCGCGACGAAGCGGGTCAGCGCGCGTCTGTCGTAGGACTCGGGGAAGCCTTTGCGCGACATCAGACCGCGCTGCTCCAGTTCGGCCTTGGGCAGCAGGAAGCCGTCCGTCGTGACCAGCTCGACGCGGGGGTGTTCCGGCCAGCGGGCGAGGAGCGCCTGGAGGAGCCGGGAGACCGTGGACTTGCCGACGGCCACGCTGCCCGCGACGCCGATGACGAAAGGGGTGCCGCGCTGTGCGCCGCCGAGGAAGGTGTTGAGCGCGTCGCGCAGGCCGTGGGTGGCGCCCACGTAGAGGTTGAGGAGCCGGGAGAGCGGCAGGTAGATGTCCCGCACCTCGTCGAGGTCGATGACGTCGCCGAGCCCGCGCAGCCGCTCGACCTCGTCGGCGGTGAGCGGGAGCGGTGTGCGTTCCCGGAGCGCGCTCCACTGGGCGCGCGTGAGATCCACGTAGGGCTTCGTTGACACGCGGCCATTCTGCGCCGCTGGCCTGCGGCGTTCACGTCGGGGGTGGCGCGTAGCGTGAATGCGGGGTGCCCGGATGGTGTACGCCAGATGGGTTTACCGCTACCTTCCCGTCATGTCCGACCGCATGAGCCGCTTGAGCCGCAAGTACCGCGTCCGAAGACGCCGTTCACTTCCGTTACCCGATGTCGCGGGCGAGCTGGCCGTCGATCTTCCGGACGAGGATCTGGCGGAGGATCTCGACGAGGCGCTGGACCTGTATGTGCTGGGCAGCAAGCCGCGGTGCGAGGAAGCGGAGTATCTGGAGCTGGTGGAGGAGGCCATCGAGCGGATCGCCTGGGGCGACTGACACGCGGTTGACCGTCGTGGCGGAGGGTGCGGCGTAGGCTTCCCCGCATGTGCGGAATCGTGGGTTACGTAGGAGGGCAGGCGGCCCTCGATGTGGTCTTCGCCGGTTTGCAGCGGCTGGAGTACCGGGGCTACGACTCGTCGGGTGTCGCCGTCCTCGCCGACGGCGGTCTCGCCGCGGCGAAGAAGGAGGGGAAGCTCGCCAACCTCCAGAAGGAGCTGGCGGAGCGCCCGCTGCCCACGGGCACCACGGGCATCGGGCACACCCGCTGGGCCACCCACGGCGCCCCGAACGACGTCAACGCGCACCCGCACCTGGACAACTCGGGCCGGGTCGCCGTCGTGCACAACGGCATCATCGAGAACTTCGCCGGGCTGCGGGCCGAGCTGACGGACCGGGGGCACGAGCTGGGGTCGGAGACCGACACCGAGGTCGTCGCGCATCTGCTCGCCGAGGCGTTCTCCTCGTGCGGCGATCTGGCCGAGGCCATGCGCCAGGTGTGCGGGCTGCTGGAGGGCGCGTTCACGCTGGTCGCGGTGCACGCCGACGAGCCGGACGTGGTGGTCGGAGCCCGCCGCAACTCGCCGCTGGTCGTCGGGGTGGGGGAGGGCGAGGCGTTCCTCGCCTCGGACGTCGCCGCGTTCATCGCGCACACCCGCGAGGCGATCGAGCTGGGCCAGGACCAGGTCGTCGAGCTGCGCAGGGACGGGGTGACCGTCACCGGCTTCGACGGCGCACCGGCCCAGGTGCGCACGTACCACGTGGACTGGGACGCCTCGGCCGCCGAGAAGGGCGGCTACGACTACTTCATGCTCAAGGAGATCGCCGAGCAGCCCAAGGCCGTCGCCGACACCCTGCTGGGCCGGATCGACGCGTCCGGCTCGCTGACGCTGGACGAGGTGCGCATCCCCGTCTCGGTGCTGCGGGAGGTCGACAAGGTGGTGATAGTGGCCTGCGGCACGGCCTACCACGCGGGCATGATCGCCAAGTACGCGATCGAGCACTGGACGCGCGTCCCCTGCGAGACGGAGCTGGCCAGCGAGTTCCGCTACCGCGACCCGATCCTGGACTCCAGGACGCTGGTGATCGCGGTCAGCCAGTCGGGCGAGACGATGGACACCCTGATGGCGCTGCGCCACGCGCGGGAGCAGGGTGCGAAGGTGCTGGCCATCTGCAACACGAACGGTTCGACGATTCCGCGCGAGTCGGACGCCGTCCTCTACACGCACGCGGGCCCCGAGGTCGCCGTCGCCTCGACGAAGGCGTTCCTGACGCAGCTCGTCGCCTGCTATCTGGTGGCGCTGTACCTCGGGCAGGTGCGGGGCACGAAGTGGGGCGACGAGATCGGCACCGTCATCGAGGAGCTGTCCGAGATCGGGAACGAGGTCGAGGAGGTCCTCGGCACGATGGAGCCGGTCCGTGAGCTGGCCCGTTCCCTCGCGGACAAGAACACGGTGCTGTTCCTCGGGCGGCACGTGGGCTATCCGGTGGCGCTGGAGGGCGCGCTGAAGCTGAAGGAACTCGCGTACATGCACGCCGAGGGCTTCGCGGCAGGGGAGCTGAAGCACGGGCCGATCGCGCTGATCGAGCAGGACGTGCCGGTCGTCGTGGTCGTCCCGTCGCCGCGCGGCAGGTCCGTGCTGCACGACAAGATCGTCTCCAATATCCAGGAGATCAGGGCACGCGGCGCCCGCACCATCGTGATCGCGGAGCGCGGTGACGAGACGGTGCACCCGTACGCGGATCACCTCATCGAGATCCCGCGCACCCCGACGCTGCTCCAGCCGCTGGTGGCGACGGTGCCGTTGCAGGTCTTCGCCTGCGAGCTGGCGACGGCGCGCGGCAACGAGGTGGACCAGCCCCGCAACCTGGCCAAGTCCGTCACGGTGGAGTGAGCGGGCGAGTGAATTCGCGGGGGAGCGAGCGAGTGAGTGTGAGGGGGAGCGCGTGATCGTGGGGGTGGGGATCGACGTCGCGGGCATCGACCGCTTCGCCGAGGCGATGGAGCGCACGCCGTCGCTGGGCGAGCGGCTGTTCGTCGACGCCGAGCTGTGGCTGCCCAGCGGGGAGCGGCGCGGCATGGCCTCGCTGGCGGCCCGTTTCGCGGCGAAGGAGGCGCTGGCCAAGGCGCTGGGCGCGCCGAAGGGACTGCGCTGGACGGACGCGGAGGTGGTGACGGCCGACTCGGGCCGGCCGTCCCTCGTCGTGCGCGGCACGGTCGCGGACCGTGCGGCGGAGCTGGGGGTGCGTGGCTGGCACGTGTCCCTGTCGCACGACGCGGGGGTCGCCTCGGCCGTCGTGATCGCCGAGGGGTAGCGGCCCCGGGGCGGCCCGGGCGCGCCCCCGGGAACGGGAAGGCTCGTGCCGTGTCCGCCAGACTGGGGGCATGAGGACTGCGTACAGCGTGGAGACCGTACGGGCCGCCGAGCGGGAACTGATGGAGCTGCTGCCCGAAGGGGAGCTGATGCGGCGCGCCGCCTCCGGGCTGGCCGCCGCATGCGCCGGAATGCTGCGGCGCGTCTACGGGGCCCGCGTCGTGCTGCTCGTCGGCAGCGGTGACAACGGGGGCGACGCCCTCTACGCCGGGGCCAGGATCGCCCGGCGCGGGGCCGGGGTGACCGCGGTGCTGCTCTCGCCCGAGCGCGCGCACGAGGGCGGCCTCGCCGCGCTGCGCGCCGCCGGTGGCCGCACTGTGGCGGCGCCGGGCGCGGTGGTCGAGGGCGAGGCGGTCCCGGTGGGGCCCGTGCTCGCGCGCGCCGATCTCGTCGTGGACGGCATCGTGGGCATCGGCGGCAAGGGCGGGCTGCGCCCCGTCGCCGTCGAGCTGATGGACCTGGTGCGCGAGGCCGGGGTGCCGGTCGTCTCCGTCGATCTGCCCAGCGGGGTGGACGCGGACACGGGCGAGGTGCGCGGCGCTGCCGTACGGGCCGACGCGACGGTGACGTTCGGCGCGTACAAGCCGGGGCTGCTCATCGACCCGGCGCGGGAGTACGCGGGCGCGCTGCGGCTCGTCGACATCGGGCTCGGCCCGCATCTGCCGGACGGGACGGGCGCGGCGAAGGCCGAGGCGTTGCAGCACGCCGACGTGGACGCGCTGCTGCCGCGCCCGGCCGCCGAGAGCGACAAGTACCGGCGGGGCGTGGTCGGCGTCGTCGCCGGGTCCGCGCGCTATCCGGGCGCTGCCGTGCTTGCCGTCGCGGGCGCGCTGCGCGGGGGCGCGGGTGCCGTGCGCTACGTGGGACCCGCCGCCGACGCCGTGCTCGCGCGCTTCCCCGAGACGCTGGTCTCGCCGGGTCCGCCCGCCAAGGCGGGGCGGGTGCAGGCGTGGGTCGTCGGGCCGGGGCTCGGCGACGGCAAGGAGGCCGAGGAGCACCTGCGCGAGGTGCTCGCCTCCGACGTGCCCGTCCTCGTCGACGCGGACGGGCTGCGGCTGATGGCCCGCGCCGCCCTGCGCGCGCGCACGGCCCCCACCCTGCTCACCCCGCACGCCGGGGAGGCCGCCGCGTTGCTCGGGCGGCAGCGCGAGGACGTCGAGTCGGGGCGCCTCGCTGCCGTACGGGAACTGGCCGGGGCGACGGGTGCGACGGTGCTGCTCAAGGGCTCGACGACGCTGATCGCCGACCCGGACGGGGACGCGGGCGCGGGCGGGTCCGGGGTGCCGGTGCGGGTGAATCCGACGGGGACGGGGTGGCTGGCCACGGCCGGGACCGGCGATGTGCTCTCGGGCCTCGTGGGGGCGCTGCTCGCGGGCGGGCTGGCCGCGCGCGACGCGGGTTCGGCCGGTGCCTACCTCCACGGCCTCGCGGGCCGCTTCGCCCCGCAGCCGCCCGGCGCGAGCGAGGTGGCGGGGGCGCTGACGGCCGCGTGGCGGGACGTCACGGAGGGCTGAGACCGAGGCCGAGGGGCTGTGCCCGGTCAGGCGAGCCGCTTCTCGAACCAGTGGTCCGCGTACTTGCCGTGGTGGTACGGCGGGATCTCCGCATAGCCGTGGCGCCCGTACAGCCGTCGCGCCTCGACGAGATCGGTGCGGGTGTCCAGGCGCATCGTCGTCGCGCCCAGGTCCAGCGCCGCGTGCTCGGCAGCGCCGATCAGCGCCGAGCCGAGCCCGCGGCCACGCGCGGCCGGGGTCACCCAGACCCGCTTCAGCTCGGCGGTCTTCGCGCTGAGCAGCCGCACGCCGACGCATCCCAGCACGGCACCGGCTGTGCTGTTCGCGCCGTTCGCGCCGCCGGTGCCGTTCGCCTCCCTGGCGAGGAGGAACGCGCCGTGCGGCGGGGCCAGGTCGTCGCTGGGGCTCTCGGCGAGGGCTGTGTCGATCTCCTCGGGGGTGGCGGGACGTCCGTAGTAGCGGCCGGCGATGTCGTCGATGTACGCGCGCAGTACGGCGTCGGCCTCGGCCGTGCCCACGGAGGCCGGTGCGATGTTCCAGTTCATGCGCTCATTGACGGAGAGCGGGGTACGGGCGCGCAAGCGGATTTCCCACGGGCCCTGTGCGCGGGGTGTGCCGGGTGCGTCCGCTGGTCCCACCGGGCGAATTGCGCGGGCGCGTGGGTGGACTCGGGCGGGGGAAGGAGGGCGCTCGGGGTGCGGAGGTGCATCCGTAGAGCGTGTCTTCATATAAGCAGTCTCCGCGGTGCCGCCTCGGTGCGGCCCTCCTCGCAGCCGCGACGCTCGTGCCTCTCGCCCTCGGGAGCACGGGCACGGCCGACGCGGCGGGCGTGCCGAGCGCCGTCGGCCCACCCGCCTCCGCTTCCTCCTCCGCCTCCGACCCCGCACCCGTGCCCGAGGACAAGCTCGTCCCCGGCCTCCCCGTCCCCGCCGAGCGCCCCATCGACAGGGACACCCCCGACCAGGCACTCGCGCCCTCGCGCCAGAGGGAGAGCGGCGGCAAGCACCCGGCGCGGACGCCGGGCGCCGAGCAGGACCTGTCGGGCAAGCACATCGAGTACGTGCCGCCCGGCGAGAACGTGCGGCGCCTCCCCGTCGACCAGCGCAAGGACGCCCGCGTCGAGCCCGGGCCCGCCGCCTCCCCGGACCCGACGGACCCTACGGACCCGACGGAGCCCAAGGACCCGAAGGATCCGTCGGACCCGGACGAGCGGGAGGAGTGCAGCACCAGTACGGGCCCGTACCAGAAGCAGGTCGAGCGGTATCTGGGGCTCAAGGCCGACGGCAAGCAGTCGCCCGCTGACTGCCTGGCGATCCAGAAGTACCAGCGCACCCACGACATCAGCCCCGCCAACGGCTTCGCCGGGCCGGTGACGTACCGGCTGCTGATGCTGGACTGGGCCCGCAGGAACTACGGCAAGCTGAAGGGCTGCCCCGTGCGGGCCGGGCGGGTCGTGTGCGTGGATCTGACCCGTCAGATCATGTGGGTGCGCAAGGGCAGCAAGATGATCTACGAGCCGGTACTGATCCGCTCCGGGCGCAAGGGGTACCGGACGCGGACGGGATGGTTCCGGATCTACTGGCGGGACCGGGACCACCGGTCGTCGATCTATGGCTCGCCCATGCCGTTCAGCCAGTTCTTCAGCGGAGGGCAGGCGCTGCACGGCATCTACAAGAGCATCTTCAGCCCCGGCGGTTCGTACGGCTGCGTCAACCTCCAGTACGGCGACGCGGAACGCGCCTGGAAGGTGCTCCGCAAGAACGACCGCGTCTACGTGTGGGGCCGCAAGCCCGGCACGTAGCCCTTCGCGGGCCGCGCCATGAAACGAAGGGTTGCCCCTTCACCGGGATGTGCCGCTTCACGGGGTGCGGGGTGAAGGCCACACGGGGTGCCCGGTTCTTGTAGCGGTGCGCTCTGTGGGTGCCCCTTGGGGTTTCGTCACGCGGGTGCGGGCCGGTGGCACGGGTTGTGCCCACCCGTCCCGCCTTGCGGGACGTTTGCCCACAACTTTTGGCGCCGTCGCCCTGCGGTACGGGGCCGGGTGCGGGCCGGTGGCTACGGCGCGGCGTGTGGACCGGTTGTTCGCGGCTGGCGCCGCGTGGTTCTTGGCTTGTGCCGGTGGCCGTGTGGGATTGCTGTGTGGTGGGGGTCGGTGCCGCGGTGGGGTGTCTCCTCGGCGTGAAGCCATCGTCGTCGGCTTTCGGCCGGTGACTTTCTCGACCTGCGGGGACACCCCACCGCACCACCTCCCACCCGGTGGCCACCTGCACCACCGTTGTGGGCAGGCGTTCCGCATGGCGGAACGGGTGGGCACAACCCACCCACCGGCCCGCAGCCGCGAACGAAACCCCCAGGGGCACCCCCGGGCTGCGCACCCCCGACAGGGGGAGTTGCGCGGGACGGTTGGCCCGGGGAGTGGGGACCGTAGGTCCCGCGCTGGTTTTCGTGCCCCGGCCGACCCGGAACGGGAGGTGGGCCACCGGCGGGACGGGGACGCGGTGGGGTGTCCCCGCAGGTCGAGACGAACGACGGCGGAAAGCCGAAAGCGAAAGCTTCACGCCGAGGAGACACCCCGGCGCGGCACCGGACACCCCGCACCCACGCGCCCATAACCACGGTGGAAACCCGGAATCACGCGGCGCCAGCCGCATCGCACCGCAACCACACGCCGCGCCGTAGCCACCGGCCCGCACCCGAGGAACGGCGCCAAGCCACACGACGGCACCCCCGCGCAGGGGCACAAAAATTGGCGCGGGACCCTGCGGCACCCACCACACCGGACAACCGTCCCGCGCAACACCCCCGACGAACCGGCAACCCCCGTTTCCTTCCGCACCCCGCGAAGGGGACCCGTCCCGCGCAACACCCCCGACGAACCGGCAACCCCCGTTTCCTTCCGCACCCCGCGAAGGGGACCCGTCCCGCGCAACGCCCCCGTGAAGGCGACCCGGGGTCGCGGAGCGACCTGGGACACTGGGGATGTGACGTACCCGCTTCAGCCCGGCGCAGCCCCGGGCGCCGCACAGGCCGACGCGCAGGCCGACGCGCAGGCCACACCACGGGCGCGCGCCGAGATCGATCTCGGCGCGGTCCGCGCCAACGTCCGCGCGCTCCGTGCCCGCGCGCCCCGGGCGGAACTGATGGCCGTGGTCAAGTCGGACGCGTACGGTCACGGCGCCGTCCCCTGCGCCCGCGCGGCCCGCGAGGCGGGCGCCACCTGGCTGGGCACGGCCACCCCTGAGGAGGCGTTCGCGCTGCGCGCCGCCGGTGACACGGGCCGCCTGATGAGCTGGCTGTGGACACCGGGCGGGCCCTGGCGCGAGGCCATCGAGTCGGACATCGACGTCTCGGCGAGCGCCCACTGGGCGCTGGACGAGATCGTCGCCGCTGCCCGCGCCTGCGGCCGTACGGCACGCGTGCACCTCAAGGCCGACACGGGCCTCGGGCGCAACGGCTGCCAGCCCGCTGACTGGCCCGCACTCGTCGCCGCTGCGCGCGCGGCCGAGGCGGAGGGCGCGGTGAAGGTCACCGGGATCTGGTCGCACTTCGCGTGCGCCGACGAGCCGGGTCACCCCTCCATCGCGGCCCAGTTGGAGGTGTTCCACGAGGTGCTGGCCGTCGCCGGGCGGGCCGGTCTCGATCCGGAGGTGCGGCACCACGCGAACTCGCCCGCCACGCTGACACTGCCCGAGTCGCACTTCGACCTCGTACGGACGGGCGTCTCCGTCTACGGGCTGTCCCCGTCCCCCGAGGTCGGCGTCGCCGCCGAGCTGGGGCTGCGCCCGGCGATGACGCTCTCCGGCTCGCTCGCGCTGGTCAAGCGGGTGCCGGGCGGCCACGGCATCTCCTACGGGCACCACTACCGCACCCCTGGCGAGACCACGCTCGCGCTCGTCCCGCTCGGCTACGCGGACGGCGTGCCGCGCCACGCGTCGGGCACCGGGCCTGTGCTGGTCGCGGGCAAGTGGCGAACGGTCGCGGGGCGGGTGGCCATGGACCAGTTCGTGGTGGACCTCGGCGGCGACGCGGCCGAGGCGGGCGACGAGGCCCTGCTGTTCGGCCCCGGCGACCACGGCGAGCCCACCGCCGAGGACTGGGCGCGGGCCGCGGGCACCATCTCGTACGAGATCGTCACGCGCGTCAGCGCCCGGGTACCCCGGGCGTATGTGAACCGGAGCGACAGCGGGAGCACGGGGGGCTGAGGGTTTGAGCGAGGGGGACGGTGCGGGCAACAGCAGGGAGGCGTCAGCGGCTGCCGCGAGAGCCATCGCGGCGATCGGCGCGGCCGACACGGTCGGTCACCCCGGCGCCGCGAGAGCGGTCGGCACCATGACGCAGGGTGGCAGCGCGGCGGGCTCGGCGGGCGCCGCCGGATGGGCGCGCCGCGCCGGCTTCGCGGGCGCGGCGATAGGCGTGGTCGCGGCGGGCGTCGCCGTCGAGCGGCTGACGATGCACCGCACGGTGCGCCGCAGCGCGCGCCTGGCGCTGGACGCGGCGGGCCCGTACGGCTCGCTGCGCGGCACCCCGGGCACGGCGTCAGCCGAGGACGGCACGGAGCTGTACTTCGAGACGGACGAGATCGAGGACCACGCAGGGGACCCGCGCGGGGACGCGGACCCGGAGACGGTGCGCGCCGCGAAGGGCGGCGACGGCGCGGGCGGCCCGAGCGTCGGCCCCATCCGCATCGACGAGGCCGCGCTGATGCCGGTGCAGGTGCCGCCCGAGCCGCGCACCCCGCAGCGCAACAGGCTGCTGCGGCTGCTGAGCCGCCGCCGCAGGCAGTCGGACGCGGCGGCGGGCCGTGCGGGAGCCCGGGCGCCGCAGCGCCCGACGGTCGTCTTCTCGCACGGCTACTGCCTCAACCAGGACGTATGGCACTTCCAGCGCGCCGCACTGCGCGGCGCCGTGCGCGCCGTGTACTGGGACCAGCGCAGCCACGGCCGCTCGGGCCGCGCGCCCGTGGGCGAGCCGGTCAGCATCGACCAGCTCGGCCGCGATCTGAAGGCCGTGCTGGACGCGGCCGTGCCCGAGGGCCCGATCGTGCTGGTGGGGCACTCGATGGGCGGGATGACGGTGATGGCGCTCGCCGACCAGTACCCGGAGTTCGTCGCGGAGCGCGTCGTCGGCGCCGCCTTCGTGGGCACGAGCGCGGGCGGGCTGAGCGAGGTCTCCTACGGGCTGCCGCTGCCCGCGCTGGGCGTGAAGGCCGTGCGGCGCGTGGTGCCGGGGGTGCTGAAGGCGCTGGTCGCGCAGACCGAGCTGGTGGAGCGGGGGCGCCGTGCGGCGGCCGACCTCTTCGCCGGGCTCGTCAAGCGGTACTCGTTCGGCAGCGCCCGCGATATAGACCCCGGGGTGGCGAGGTTCGCCGAGCGGCTGATCGAGTCGGTGCCGATCGACGTCGTGGCCGAGTTCTACCCGGCCTTCGAGGCGCACGAGAAGACGGCGGCGCTCGCCGCGTTCGACGGGCGCCCCGCGCTCGTCCTCGCGGGGGACCGCGATCTGCTCACCCCGCACGCGCACAGCGAGGCCATCGCGGCGGCGCTGCCCGCTGCGGAGCTGGTGATCCTGGAGCGGACGGGACACCTGGCGATGCTGGAGCGTCCGGAGACGGTCAACGAACACGTCGCGGAGCTGCTGACGCGTACCATCCGGACGCATGGGCAAGGAAGCACCACAGCACCCCACAACGGACCTCACGACGGACCCCTCGACGGCTCCCCCGACCGATTCGGCGACGGCCACGACGGTCACCGTGCCGCACGGACCGGCTCCGCGCAGCGCGCTCACCGTCGCCGCTCCGACTCCTGAGCGCACCCGCGACCTCGGCCGGGCCCTGGCCAAGCTGCTGCGGCCCGGCGATCTCGTGCTCCTCACGGGTGAACTGGGCGCGGGCAAGACGACGTTGACGCGCGGCCTCGGCGAAGGGCTCGGCGTGCGCGGGGCCGTCACCTCGCCGACGTTCGTCATCGCGCGCGTCCACCCCCCGCTGGGCGAGGGCCCGCCGCTGGTGCACGTGGACGCGTACCGGCTGGGCGGCGGCCTGGAGGAGATGGAGGACCTCGACCTGGACGTGTCGCTGCCGGAGTCGGTGGTGGTCGTGGAGTGGGGCGAGGGCAAGGTCGAGGAGCTGTCGGAGGACCGGCTGCACGTCGTCATCGACCGCGCGGTGGGCACGGGTACCGGCACGGACGCGGGCACGGGTGACCCCGCCGACGCCGACGCCGACGCCGACGCCGATGACGCCGACGCGCGCACCCTCACCTTCGCGGGCTTCGGCGAGCGCTGGGCGGACGAGGACTTCTCCGTCCTGGCGTGAACCCTGGCGCGGGCTCCGGACGGTGCCCCGGCCGGGCGTGACCAGATTCCCGACATGTTGTCGGGAAGATGTTGCGCGCGTGGCCGGGGCCATGGTCAGATGGAGGCCGAGACGTGGGTTAGGTCTACCTAACCACGCCCGCACCAGGAGCCCCCGGGAGGGACCCATGACGGCCCACGACCGCGAGCAGAAGCAGGGCATGCCTTCGATGCGCGAGCTGCTGGCCTCCTGTGCCGCCGCGGACGCGGTGTCGCAGCCGCCGTCGGCCCCGGCCGACGCACCGGCCCGCACGGACCGCCCCGCGCCCGTTTCCGTTCCCGCCGCTACGCAGCCCGTGCCGGACCAGCGTCCGGGCCGGGATGCGGCCTGAGCCGGTTCGGCACGGGATTCGGGCAAGGGGGGGAGCGCCGGACGCCCGGTCAGTCGACGACGACGACCTTCGTGCCGATCGGCGCGAACAGCCACAGCGCCTCGCCGTCCTTGCGCTGCTCCCTGATCCCGCCGGTCTTCCGCGCGGAGTCGGCCTTCGGCGTCGAACCGTCGAGCGCCGCGCTGAACCCGATCGTCGTGTTGCCGACGGTCGTGAAGCGCACCACGTTCTCGACGGGAACGCCGTCGGAGCCCGTGATGTGTGACGAACGCGACGTCACCTTGTAGGTGCCCGGCGCCGGGTGGACCGAGCTGGGCTCGACCTCGTACGTGCGGCTGACCTTGTCGCCCTTGCCGACGAGCCAGACGCGCTCGCTGTCGAGGGAGTAGACGACCCGGGTGCCCGTGCCCGAGCGGGCGGGAAGCGCGTCGTCGGGACGCTCCTTCTCGGACGTGCCCGAGGAGGCGCCGGGGGAGGGGGAGCCGGAGGCGCCCGGCTTGCGGGCCTGCGACTCGGCGCGGTCCTGAGCGGCGTTGGCCTGGAAGGCGAAGAAGCCGATGACGGCGAGTGCCGCCGCCGTCAGACCGGCCACGACCGCTCCCGCGCTGCTCCCGCTGCGTGCCACCGTGCGCCGCCACCTCTCGTGATGTCCGCGTGTGTGCCCGGTCCTTCGCCCGGACTCTCCCGCCCGGACTCTTTCGCCCGGACTTCCGCCGTCCGGACTGATCATCGGGGCCGTACGCCGTTGACGGTAGCAGCCGGGCACGGAGATCAGGACAGACCATGCCTGCCGTGCCCGAGAGCGATCGTTCGGGAGAGGAAGTACTTGGAGTAAGCGGCGCCCCTGTGTTCGCATAAGGCGATGACCCCCCACGGCTCATCGACAAGTTCTACACGTCGCATACCAGTGGCACGGAATCCTTACGAGGAGTTGGCCTCCCCCGATGCCCCGGCGCCCCCGCCGTCGGCCGCTCCCAACCCGTACGACGCGCTCGCCGCAGACCCGGATCCCGCCGAAGGCCCCGCTCCCGCTCCCCACAGCGGATCTGCGGACGACGGACCCCTCGGCTTCACGCTCCGCTCCGACTACGACGAGCGCGAGTACGAGGACCGGATGCCGTATCTGCGTGCCGTGCGCAGGCGGCGGCGCTCGCGCATCAGGACCAGCCTCAAGATCGGTATCGCGCTCGCCGTGCTGCTCGCCTTCCTCGGCGTCGGCGACCGCTGGGCCGTGCTGTACGCGGAGAACAAGGCGGCCGAGAAGGTCCAGGGCGCGCTGAAGCTGCACGCCGAGCCCGAGGTGCACATCAACGGCTTCCCGTTCCTGACGCAGCTCGCGTCGGAGCGCCTGGACGACGTGGACATCACCATCCCCGACATGCCGGCGGGCCGGGTCTCGGTCGCGCAGGTGAAGGGGTCGGTGAACGACGTACGGATCGTCGGCGACGCGCCCACCTCCATCAAGGGCGCGGTGCTGGGGCAGATGCGCGGACACGTCCTGCTCGACTTCGACGACCTGGACCGCGAACTGGGCACCTCGCAGGTCCGCTTCACGGCGGGCGGCAAGAACACCGTCATGGCCGACGGCAAGCTGCCCGTGGCCGGTACGGAGGTCAAGGTGCGGGCGCGGGCGCACCTGGAGCGCACCAGCGACCACGGCATCGGGACGACGGTCGACGACATGCGCCTGGAGGTGCCGAAGCTCTTCTCGTACACCCCGGGCGAGCGCGGCGGCCTCCAGCTCTCGCGGCCCCTGGCCAAGCGCATCCAGCACGACGCGGCCAAGGCCAAGGCGCTCTTCGGCGTCGGCTCCATCGCCAAGCGCTTCGGGCTCACCCCGGAGCGGGCCGCGCAGGTGCGGCAGAGCGAGGACAAGCTGCACGAGGTGACCGGCACCCCGAAGTTCGTCGACAAGATGATGAAGGTCAACATGCTCGACGTGCTCATGGAGCACCCCGAGCTGCTGAAGAAGATCGGCATCGACCCGTCGCTGATCGAGGGGCTCAAGAAGATCGAGGAGCCGAAGCTGGCGGACAAGCTCTCCCTCTCGCAGAAGCTCCCCGACATGCCGGGCGACGTGCGGCTGACGGGCATCTCGGTGGCCAAGGACGGCATCAGGGCCGATCTGGAGGGCGTGGACGTGCCGTTCGGCGAGACCGCGAAGAAGTGATCCGCTGAGGCGCGGGGGTCGCGGGGGTCACCCGATCGGGCCGTGGTCGCCACCCCCGCGCATCCCGGTCCCCGCCCGCCGTAGGCTGGCCGTGTGCTGCTGCTCGCTCTTGACACCGCAACCCCGGCCGTCACCGTCGCCCTCCACGACGCCGACGGCGACCGCACCCTCGCCGCCTCCCACCAGGTGGACGCCAGGCGGCACGGCGAACTGCTGCTCCCGGCCGTCGACCGCGTGCTGACGGAGGCGGGCCATGTGCTGCGGGACGTCTCCGGCATCGTCGTCGGCGTCGGCCCTGGCCCGTACACAGGGCTGCGCGTCGGCCTCGCCACGGCCGAGGTCTTCGGCTCGGCGCTCGGCATCCCCGTCCACGGACTGTGCACGCTGGACGGCATCGCCTACGCCTCCGGGCTCGACGTCCCCTTCGTCGTCGCCACGGACGCCCGCCGCAAGGAGGTCTACTGGGCGCGGTACGCCGACGCGCGCACCCGCCTGGACGAGCCCGGCGTCGAGCGCCCCGCCGCGCTCCCTGACGAGGTGACGCGGCTGCCCGCCGTGGGCGCGGGCGCCGTGCTG
Organism: Streptomyces daliensis; assembly: GCF_054782395.1. Taxonomy (NCBI): domain Bacteria; kingdom Bacillati; phylum Actinomycetota; class Actinomycetes; order Kitasatosporales; family Streptomycetaceae; genus Streptomyces; species Streptomyces daliensis. Next base: position 46,194 of record NZ_BAAGSO010000069.1, read on the forward strand.
TACGAGGACGTCTTCCAGGGCGTGCGCAAGGACCTGCCCGCCGAGCAGTCGGCGCCCGCGCTGGCCCGGCTCGCGGCGGAGAAGCTCGCGCGCGGCGAGGACTTCCCGCCGCCCCGCCCCCTCTATCTGCGCCGCCCGGACGCGCAGGTCCCCGCCAGCTACAAGGTGGTCACCCCGAAGTGACGGCGGACGGTGGCGCGCGCCCGACGGGCGTGACGGACCCGAAGGCCCCGGCGGACCCGACGGGCGCGGGGGCCGGTGGTGTGCGGCTGCGCGAGATGCGCTGGTGGGACATCGACGACGTGCTCGCGCTGGAGCGCGCGCTCTTCCCGGACGACGCGTGGTCGGCGGGCATGTTCTGGTCGGAGCTGGCGCACGCGCGCGGCCCGTACGCGACCCGCCGCTATCTCGTCGCCGTCGACCCCGAAGCGCCCCCGGGCGCGCACGGCACGGACGGCATCGTCGGCTACGGAGGCTTCGCCGCCGTCGACGGCACGGGCGACGTGCAGACCATCGGCGTCCTCCCCTCCCACCAGGGCACCGGGCTCGGCGCGCGGCTGCTGGGCGAGCTGATCTCGGCCGCCACGGACTTCGAGTGCCATGAGGTGCTGCTGGAGGTCCGGGTGGACAACGCGCGGGCCCAGCGGCTCTACGAACGCTTCGGGTTCGCCCCCATCGGCTTCCGGCGCGGCTACTACCAGCCGGGCAACGTCGACGCGCTCGTCATGCGCCTCGGCCTCACCGCCGACACCACCGCCGACACCACGGCCGCGACCGGCCCCACTTCTGATTCCGCTTCCGACCCCTCCTCCCAAGGAACACAGATCCATGGCTGACGAACCCCTCGTCCTCGGTATCGAGACGTCCTGCGACGAGACCGGTGTCGGCATCGTCCGCGGGCACACCCTCCTGGCCGACGCGATCGCCTCCAGCGTGGACGAGCACGCGCGCTACGGCGGCGTCGTCCCCGAGGTCGCGAGCCGCGCGCACCTGGAGGCCATGGTCCCCACCATCGAGCGGGCGCTGCGCGAGGCGGGCGTCTCGCCCCGCGACCTCGACGGCATCGCCGTCACGGCCGGGCCCGGACTCGCCGGGGCGCTGCTCGTGGGCGTCTCGGCGGCGAAGGCGTACGCGTACGCGCTGGGCAAGCCGCTCTACGGCGTCAACCACCTGGCATCCCACATCTGCGTCGACCAACTGGAGCACGGCGCGCTGCCCGAGCCGACGATGGCGCTCCTCGTCTCCGGCGGGCACTCCTCGCTGCTCCTCGCGCCGGACATCACCTCCGACGTGCGTCCCCTCGGCTCGACGATCGACGACGCGGCGGGCGAGGCGTTCGACAAGGTGGCCCGCGTGCTCAACCTGGGCTTCCCCGGCGGCCCGGTGATCGACAAGTACGCGCGCGAGGGCGACCCCCGGGCCATCGCCTTCCCGCGCGGCCTCACGGGGCCGCGCGACGCCCCGTACGACTTCTCCTTCTCCGGCCTCAAGACGGCCGTCGCACGCTGGATCGAGGCGAAGCGCGCGGCGGGCGAGGAGGTGCCGGTGCGGGACGTGTCCGCCTCCTTCCAGGAAGCCGTCACGGACGTGCTCACCCGCAAGGCCATCCGCGCCTGCAAGGACGAGGGCGTGGACCACCTCATGATCGGCGGCGGGGTCGCGGCGAACTCGCGGCTGCGCGCCATGGCGGAGGAGCGCTGCGCCGATGCGGGCATCACGCTCCGCGTGCCGCGTCCCAAGCTGTGCACCGACAACGGCGCGATGGTCGCGGCGCTCGGCGCGGAGATGGTGGCCCGCAACCGCGCCGCCTCCGACTGGGACCTCCCCGCCGACTCCTCCCTGCCGGTGACCGACCCCCACGTGCCGGGACGCGGCCACAGCCATGACCATGACCACGTGCACGAGCTGAGCCGGAAGAACCTGTACTCCTCATGACCGTCGCGCTGATGTGGGAGGCCAAGGCCACCCCGGGCCACGGCCCCGACCTGCTGGCCTGGACCCGCACCCACGCCCCCGCTCACGACCACGACACCCCACCGGGCCCCGAGCCGCTGCGCCGCGAGACGTTCACGGCTCCGGGGGACCGCGTCCTGGTCATCACCTGGTGGGACGCGCCCTACGACGCCGAGCTGCCCGAACTCCCGGACCCGCCCCCGGAGTTCGCCGCACGCCCGGTACACCGCTGGCGCTTCGAACGCGCGTAGCGCTGCGCGGGGCTGTTGGCCGTTTTTCGGGTGCGGGCCGGTGGCTTCGGCGCGGCGTGTGGACCGGTAGTACGCGGCTGGCGCCGCGTGATTCCGGGTTTCCACCGTGGTTGTGGGGTTGCTGTGTGGTGGGGGTCGGCGCCGCGCCGGGGTGTCTCCTCGGGCGTAAAGGTATGTTTCTCGGCTTTCGGCCGGTGACTTGCTCGCCCTGCGGGGACACCCCGCCACACCACCTCCCACCCGGTGGCCAACTATCCGCCGGTGACCACTCCCGTTGTCACCACGCTGTGGACCGGCACCGTGCCAGAGGAGCCCAGCTCAGCCACCCCTGTTGTGGGCAGGCGTTCCGCATGGCGAGCGGGCACCTCCCAGCGGTAGCTGGGGGAGCGTGGGCACAACCCACCCACCGGCCCGCAGCACGCGAACGAACCCCTGAGGGGCAATCGGCTGGGCGCACCCTGCGCCGGGGGTGTTGTGCGGGACGGTCGGCCCGTGAAGTGGGGACCGTAGGGTCCCGCGCTGGATTTGTGCCGCCGCACGTCATGGAGTCGGCCCCGGCGGACTCGGAGTGGCAGTGGGCCACCGGCGGGACGGGGGCGTGGTGGGGTGTCCCCGCAGGTCGAGAAAGTCACCGGCGTAAAGCCGACAACGAAAGCTTCACGCCGAGGAGACACCCCGGCGCGGCACCGGACACCCCGCACCCACGCGCCCATATCCACGGCCGCAACCAAGAATCACGCGGGACCAGCCGCGAACTACCGGTCCATACGCCGCGCCGAAGCCACCGGCCCGCACCCGCGCAACGACCCCAAGGCGCACCCAGGGACGCCCGCGCCGGGCGACGGCGCCAAAAAGTTGTGGGCAAGCGTCCCGCTGGCGAGGGGGCACCTCCCAGCGTTAGCTGGGGGAGGGTGGGCACAACCCGTGCCACTGGCCTGAGCATCGCTGACGAAACCTCAAGGGGCACCCACAGAGTGCACCCCCAATGAACCGGGCGCCCCGTGAAGCCATCACCGCGCACCCCGTGAAGGGGAGCGGACCAGTGAAGGGGGGAACCCTGGGTTTCACAGAGCGATCGCTCGGCGTGCCGGTCCGCGTGGCGGTCGTGCCGAGCACGCCCGAGGACGAGTCGGGCGGCGACAGCGCGCTCCTCGCCGGGAAGCTGCACGAGGCGCTGGACGAGGAGGGCGTCTATGTCGTCGCGGGACCGTCCGGTGACGCGTACGAAGTCGTCAACTACGGCGCCAGGCTGGACGACGAGGAGCTGTACGCGTACACCGAGTCCATCGGCCATGGCGATGGCGCGAACGCGAAGAAGCCCGGGCTCTACGACGGGCTCGACGCGCTGCTCACCCACATCGACGGGACCCGTCCCGGCCCGCCGGGTGAGCCCCGCCTCGATCCGGTCCCGGCGGAGGACCCCGTCGCGCAGGAGGCGCTGCCGGCGCTGTACTCGGGCGCGTTCTGGGGCGGCCTGGCGCTGGGGCCCGTCGGCGCCCTCGCGGCGCTCGGTCTGACGGCGGCGGCGTTCGCGGCGGCCGGGCGCATACGGCGCCGGCGCTCCGGAGGGGCCAGGCCGGACCCGGGCGAGGCGATGAGCGCGCCCGCGCTGCCCGGCACCGGCTGGCTCCGCAGGGCCGCGCGCCGCGAACGCGACTGGCTGGAGGCGGACTTCGCGCGCACCGACGGCGAACTGCCCGACGTCGGACTGCCCGAGGCCGCACGCACCCGCGTCCGGGCGTACCTGGACACGGCGGCCCTCCTCCTGGGCAGGGAGGGGGAAGGGCAGCACGGGCCTGACCAGGACCCGCCGACCCTCGCGGCGGCCCTCGCCCTGCTGCGCGCCGGACGGGCGGTCCTCGACGCGGGGCACGGACAGACCGTGAGCGCCACCCTGTGCGCGCTCAACCCGCTGCACGGGCCCGCCACCGCGAGCGGCAGGTTCGCCCACCCCGACGACACCAGCGCCCGCAACCGGCCGGTGTGCCCGTCGTGCCACGAGGCGCTGGCCGATCCCGTCAAGTCGCTGACGGCGCCCGTGGACCGGCTGCTGCGGCTGCGCGAGGAGCGGTCAGGGCCCTTCGTGCCCTTCGACCGGCTGTCCGGTTCTCTCGGCGCTGCTTCCAGCGCGGGCGCGGTCTCCGTCGACCGGCTCGTCGATCAGGTGAGGGAGCGCCTGAACGTCCACTGACCCCGCCCGCGCGATGGTTTCACCCGGACGAGTGAGACGTGGGGAGTGCCGGGGAACACGCCGAGAAGGCGGAGGGCGCCGGTACGGATGTGACCGATTCTCCGTAAGTGTGCGGACACAGGGGATGTTGCGGCTTAAAGTATCGATCCTGCCCGGCGTGCGAAGCCGGGCCGTGTCCTAGGGGGGACCACCATGAAGATCCGGCATGCCCTGATACCGGCGACGGCGGCGGGGGCCGCCGCCGTGCTCGCGCTCACGCTCGCTGCGCCCGCGCAGGCGGCCTCGGCCGTCCAGTTCCGCTACTTCCGCTACGACTCGCCCGGCAGCGACAGGGGCGGCAACTCCAGCGTCAACGCCGAATATTTCACCCTGAAGAACGTCTCCAGCAGGAGCGTCAGCCTCAAGGGCTACACGGTGAAGGACAAGACGGGCTACAAGTACACCTTCGGCACCTTCACCCTGAAGTCAGGCAAGAGCGTCCGCGTGCACACGGGCAAGGGCACCAACAAGAGCACCGACCGCTACTGGGGCCGTAGCTGGTACGTGTGGAACAACAGCGGGGACAAGGCCACGCTGCGCTCCGCCTCCGGCAGCTCCCTGGACACCTGCTCGTGGAGCCGCACGGGGAGCGGCTACAAGAACTGCTGAGCCAGTCCGACGGCCGCTCACGCCGCCCGTGCCGCCGGGTGCCCCAGCAGCGTCATCGGGGCACCCGCGACGCGGGTGAGGAAGACGGTGCAGGCGTGCGGCCCCTCGGGCTTCAGCTTCCGGCGGAGTTCCTCGGGCTCGACGGCGGAGCCCCGCTTCTTCACGGTGACCACGCCCACCCCGCGCTCCCGCAGCAGGGCGCGCAGCTTCTTGACGTTGAAGGGCAGCACGTCGGTGATCTCGTAGGCGGTCGCGTACGGCGTCGGGACCAGCGCGTCGGACGTCACATACGCGATCGTCGGATCGAGAAGACGGCCCTCGACCCGTGCCGCGACCTCGGAGACCAGGTGCGCCCTGATCACGGCGCCGTCCGGCTCGTACAGATAGCGCCCGACGTCCCCGGGTTCCGGGTCGGGGAGCCCGGTCCCCGGCAGGGTGTCCCCGCCGGGCAGCAGCGTCGCCCGGAAGAGACCGTCCGCCAGCCCCGCGCCGAACCAGAGCACGGCCTCCTTCACGTCGCCGCCGTCCGAGATCCACTCGGCCTCGGCGTCGGACGGCACGACCTCGTGCGGGATGCCGGGCGCGACCTTGAGCGCCGCGTGCGAGACGCGACGGGTGACCTCGACGGCCCAGCTCAGCGGGGGCGAGTACGCCTCGGGATCGAAGATACGGGCCCCGCCGCGCCCCGCGCCGCCGCCCTTCCCGGAGCCGCCCCGTCCGCCCTGTCCGCCCCGCCCCGAGCCGCGCCGCGCGGGGTCCACGAAGACCGCGTCGTACCCCGAGATGTCGGTCTCGGTCACGTCCTCGCACCGCACCTCGATGCGGTCGGCCAGCCCCAGGGCCTCGGCGTTGGCCCTGGCCACCGCGCAGGTCAGCGGGTCCCGGTCCACGGCCAGCACCGACACCCCGGCGCGGGCCAGCGCGAGCGCGTCGCCGCCGACACCCGAGCAGAGGTCGGCCAGCCGCCGCACGCCCAGTTCCCCGGTGAAGCGGCGGGCCCGGTGCGCCGCGACGCTCGCGCGGGTCGACTGCTCCAGGCCGTTGGGCGTGAAATACATCCGCGCCGCGTCCTCGGTACCGAACTTCGCCACGGCGCGCTGCCGCAGCCGCGCCTGCGCGAGCGCCGCGGAGACCAGTTCGGCGGGGTGGTCGCGGCGCAGCCTCGTCGCGACGGAGAGTTCGTGCGCCGGGTCGAAGTCGCGCAGCCCGGCGAGGAGGGACTGCCCCTCGTCGCCCAGGAGCCGGGAGAAAGCGTCAAGATCCACGCCTCCATTCTCCCTGGCGGAATTCCCTTGCCACGTCCCGGCGCCGACGGGGGGCGCGGGCGGCTCGCTGGCACTCTGGTTGACGGAGTGCTAACCGCGGCATAATCTCAACCTTGGCACTCTCCCCTGGTGAGTGCCAGCTAGTCGCGACAGGCAGATCCGGCACCCGCGACGACGGATCTACCAGGTCGCCACCCCAGACATATGACCCCGTGATGAGATCTCCGAAGGGGGAGGTCGGATCGTGACGACCGCCAGCTCCAAGGTTGCCATCAAGCCGCTTGAGGACCGCATTGTGGTCCAGCCGCTCGACGCTGAAGAGACCACGGCCTCTGGCCTGGTCATCCCGGACACCGCGAAGGAGAAGCCCCAGGAGGGCACCGTCCTTGCCGTGGGCCCGGGCCGCTTCGAGGACGGCAACCGCCTGCCGCTCGACGTCAAGGTCGGCGACATCGTGCTGTACAGCAAGTACGGCGGTACCGAGGTGAAGTACAGCGGCGAGGACTACCTCGTCCTCTCGGCTCGCGACGTTCTCGCGATCGTCGAGAAGTAATTCACCTGTAAGGCCACCGGCCATGGGCCCAGGCCCGACGGCCGTCGGCCCGAAGCGGTCATCGAGGCTTTCCGAAGCCGCGAAGCCGGAATATTGCTTCTGATCCGCGCCCTGGTTCCCGCATCCGAATACGAGATGGCCGGGGCCAGGGCGCGGTTCGTTTGAGCGATGGCGGCTGCCGTGTCCGGCGGCCGAGGATCGCAACGAAAGGACTTAACAGCTCCCATGGCGAAGATCCTGAAGTTCGACGAGGACGCCCGTCGCGCCCTTGAGCGCGGCGTGAACAGCCTTGCCGACACGGTCAAGGTCACCATCGGCCCCAAGGGTCGCAACGTCGTTATCGACAAGAAGTTCGGCGCCCCGACCATCACCAACGACGGCGTGACCATCGCCCGTGAGGTCGAGGTCGAGGACCCCTACGAGAACCTCGGCGCCCAGCTCGTGAAGGAGGTGGCGACCAAGACCAACGACATCGCGGGTGACGGCACCACCACCGCCACCGTGCTCGCCCAGGCGCTCGTACGCGAGGGCCTGCGCAACGTCGCCGCCGGCGCCTCCCCGGCCGCCCTGAAGAAGGGCATCGACGCCGCCGTCAAGGCCGTCTCCGACGACCTGCTGGCCTCGGCCCAGCCGATCGACTCCAAGGAGGACATCGCCGCTGTCGCCGGTCTGTCCGCCCAGGACAAGCAGGTCGGCGAGCTGATCGCCGAGGCCATGGACAAGGTCGGCAAGGACGGTGTCATCACCGTCGAGGAGTCGCAGACCTTCGGCCTCGAGCTGGACTTCACCGAGGGCATGGCCTTCGACAAGGGCTACCTCTCGCCCTACATGGTCACCGACCAGGAGCGTATGGAGGCCGTCCTCGACGACCCGTACATCCTGATCCACCAGGGCAAGATCGGGTCCATCCAGGACCTGCTGCCGCTGCTGGAGAAGATCATGCAGGCCGGTGGCTCCAAGCCGCTGCTGATCATCGCCGAGGACGTCGAGGGCGAGGCCCTGTCCACGCTCGTCGTCAACAAGATCCGCGGCACCTTCAACGCCGTCGCCGTGAAGGCCCCCGGCTTCGGCGACCGCCGCAAGGCGATGCTGGGCGACATGGCGACGCTGACCGGCGCCACGGTCATCGCCGAAGAGGTCGGCCTCAAGCTCGACCAGGCCGGTCTCGACGTGCTGGGCACGGCCCGCCGCGTCACCATCACCAAGGACGACACCACCATCGTCGACGGTGCCGGCAAGAGCGACGACGTCCAGGCCCGCGTCGCCCAGATCAAGGCCGAGATCGAGTCCACGGACTCGGACTGGGACCGCGAGAAGCTCCAGGAGCGCCTGGCCAAGCTGGCCGGCGGCGTGTGCGTCATCCGTGTCGGCGCGGCCACCGAGGTCGAGCTGAAGGAGAAGAAGCACCGCCTGGAGGACGCCATCTCCGCGACGCGCGCCGCCGTCGAGGAGGGCATCGTCTCCGGTGGCGGCTCCGCGCTCGTCCACGCCGCGAAGGTGCTGGAGGGCTCGCTCGGCAAGGCCGACGACGAGGCCACCGGTGTCGCCGTGGTCCGCCGCGCCGTCGTCGAGCCGCTGCGCTGGATCGCCGAGAACGCGGGCCTCGAGGGCTACGTCATCACCTCGAAGGTCGCCGAGCTGGAGAAGACCCAGGGCTTCAACGCCGCGACGGGCGAGTACGGCGACCTGATCAAGGCCGGCGTCATCGACCCGGTGAAGGTCACCCGCTCGGCGCTGGAGAACGCCGCGTCGATCGCCTCGCTGCTGCTCACGACCGAGACCCTGGTCGTCGAGAAGCCCGCCGAGGAGGACGAGGCCGCCGCGGGCGGTCACGGCCACGGTCACTCGCACTGACGCGCGGGGCCCGTACCTCCCGTACGGCTCATCCGCGCTGAGGCCCGGCGCCCCGAGAGGGGTGCCGGGCCTCACGCGTGCGCGCGGCGGTTCGGGTGCGGCGCCGCTGCGTCACTCGTGCGTCACTGCGGCCCGTAGCGGCGCCCCGTCGTCGAGGAGACCCGCGAGAGCATCCCGCGCGGCACCAGCTTCGAGGCGCCCATGAGGGCCTTGTAGCGGGGATCGGGAATGGACAGCGGCTTGCCGCGCGCCAGGTCCTTCATCGCCGCGTCCACCAGCTTGTCCGCGTCGAGCCACATCCAGGACGGGATGTTGCCGGTGTCCATCCCGGCACGCTCGTGGAACTCGGTACGTACGAAGCCCGGGCACAGCGCCATCAGCCGCACGCCCGAGCCCGCCAGGTCCTTCGCCGCGCCCTGCGTGAACTGCACGACCCACGCCTTGCTCGCCCCGTACGTGCCCCGGGGCACGAAGGCGGCGACCGAGGCGACGTTGACGACGCCGCCCCTGCGCCGCTCGCGCATGCTCGCCGCAGCCGCCGACGTCAGCCGCAGCACCGCCTCGCAGTGCACCTTCAGCATCGTCAGCTCGTCCGCCATGGAGACGTCGAGATAGCGCCCCTTGTTGCCGAACCCCGCGTTGTTGATGAGCAGGTCGACCGGGTGCTCCGCGTCCCCGAGGCGCGCCTCGACGGACGCGATGCCCGCCTCCGTGGCGAGATCGGCGCTGAGGACCGACGCCTCGATGCCGTGCCGGTCGTGCAGCTCCGTCGCCTGCCGCCGGAGCCGCTCGGTGTCCCGGGCGACCAGCACCAGGTTGTGTCCGTCCCGTGCGAGCCGCCGCGCGAAGGCGGCCCCGATACCGGCTGTCGCTCCCGTGATCAACGCAGTCGTCATGGGGCGAACGCTATCCGTCCCGCGCGGCGAACGGTCACCGGCCATCCGCGATCCGGACACGACCGGTCGGGAACGGTCTTCGGCGGGCGGCCGGTGCGTCAGCCCCGTCAGCCGATGCGCTTGACGACGATCTCGCGCACCTCGGGGTCCAGCGCCTCCCCGGCCGCCAGGACGCGCGGCAGCAGCTCGGACTCCCTGGTCACGGCCCGGAAGAGGAAGCTGACGGTGACCTCGTGCTCCGGGCGGTGGACGACCTCCACGGCGTCGCCCGCGCGCACCTCACCGGGCTCGATCACCCGCAGATACGCACCCGGCGCCGCCTTCGCCGTGAACCGCTTCACCCACCCCCGCTCGCCGAGCCAGCCCGCGAACGTACGGCAGGGGATGCGCGCCGAATCGACCTCCAGCACCAGATCGGGCCCGACGCGCCAGCGCTCACCGATCAGAGCACCGCTCACGTCCAGGCCCGTGGTGGTGAAGTTCTCCCCGAAGGCGCCGTTGGCGAGATCGCGGCCCAGCTCACGGCCCCACGCGTCCAGATCCTCGCGCGCATAGGCGTACACCGCCTGATCGTCGCCCCCGTGGTGCCGCTTGTCCCCGATCGTGTCCCCGGCGAGCCCGCTCCCGCCGACCCCCTTGGGGCCCGGCGCGGCGACGGCCACCGCGCCCTCGGCCGGCCGCTTGTCGATTCCGGTCAGATTCCCCTCGGCGTCGGTGTACTCCGCGCGCAGCGGCTTGCCGACGTTCACTGAGAGCAGCTTCATGACGCCAGGCTAAGGCGGCAGCCCCCAAGCCCCGAACGGATTTTTCCCGCTCCACCCAAGGCCCGCTTATGCTCGAAGCATGATCGAGGCCCGCCATCTCCGCGTGCTCCGCGCGGTCGCCACCAGCGGCTCCTACTCCGCCGCGGCCCGCGAACTGGGCTGCACCCAGCCGGCCGTCAGCCAGCAGATGAAGGCACTGGAACAGTCGACGGGAACCCCGCTGCTGGTGCGTACGGGACGCGAGACGCGGCTCACCGAGGCGGGCGAGGCCCTGGTACGGCACGCAGCGGGCATCCTGGCCGGGCTGACGGCCGCCGAAGAGGAGGTCGCGGCCATCGCGGGCCTGCGCGCGGGGCGCGTGCGCCTGGTCTCCTTCCCCAGCGGCAGCTCGACGCTCGTGCCGACCGCCGTCGCCGCCATGCGCGCAGACCACCCCGGTACCCGGGTCTCGCTCGTGGAGGCCGAGCCGCCTCGGTCGGTCGAGATGCTGCGTGAAGGAGAGTGCGACATCGCGCTGGCCTTCCGCTATGAGGCGTCGCCCGAGTGGGACGACCTCGTCGTACGTCCGCTGCTCACCGACCGGCTCGTCGGGCTGGTGCCCGAGGGGCACCCCTTCGCGGACGCCGACGAGGTGGGGATCGGCACGCTCGCCGAGGAACCGTGGATCGCGGGCTGCCCGCGCTGCCGCCGCCACCTCGTGGAAGTGTGCGAGGCGGCGGGCTTCACGCCGCGCATCGACTTCGCGACGGACGACTATCCGGCCGTCGTCGGGCTCGTCGGGGCGGGGCTGGGGGTGGCGGTGCTGCCGGAACTCGCCGTGGAGTCGGTACGCCCCAAGGGCACGCGCGCGGTCCGGGTCACCCCGGAGGTCCGCCGCGAGGTGGTCGCCCTGACCCTCCCGGACCTGGCCCAGGTCCCGGCGGTCGCGGCCATGCTGGATCGTTTGGAGGGGGCGGCTCCCTTCGCGGGGGCGGATTGAAACGGTGGGTTGCCGCTTCACGGGGGTGTTGCGCGGGACGGCTGACGTCTCAGGTGGGCACCGCAGGGTCCCGCGCTGATTTTTGTGCCGCTGCACGCAGTGGGGGTGGCGGGGCGCCGTTTTCGGGTGCGGGTGGGTGGCTTCGGTGCGGCGTGTGGTTGCGGTGCGTCGCGGCTGGCGCCGCGTGGTTCTTGGCTTGTGCCGGTGGTTGTGGGGTTGGTGTGTGGTGGGGGTCGGTGCCGTGCCGGGGTGTCTCCTCGGGCGGCGACAAGTGCGGGTCGGCTTTTCGGCTGCCTGCACATACTCGTCGCCACCACTTGCGGGGACACCCCACCACGTCCCCTCCCACCCGGTGGCCACCAGCAGGTCGGTGCCCCCTCGTCGCCACCACTTGCGGGGACACCCCACCACGTCCCCTCCCGGTCGCGGCCAGCTTCCGGTCCGCTCCAACCGTTGTGGGCAGGCGTTCCGCATGGCGAGGGGGCACCGCCCAGCGGTAGCTGGGGGAGGGTGGGCACAACCCGTGCCACCGGCCCGCAGCCGCGAACGAGAGCCCAAGGGGCAACCGGGGGATGGCGCCCCACGGGCGAGGGCACGGGGTGGGCGTCGGCCGACCCGGAGCTGGATAGCGGGCCACCGGCGGGACGGGGACGGGGTGGGGTGTCCCCGCAGGTCGAGAAAGTCACCGGCGGAAAGCCGTAAACGAGACCTTCACGCCGAGGAGACACCCCACCCCGGCACCGGACACCCACCACCCACGCGCCCACAACCACGGCCGAAACCCAGAATCACGCGGCGCCAGCCGCGAACTACAGGTCCATATGCCGCGCCGTAGCCACACAGCCGCACCCGGAAACGGCGCCCCGCCACACGACCGCACCCCCGGACAGGGGCACAAAAATTGGCGCGGGACCCTACAGCGCGCACCACACCGGCCGACCGTCCCGCGCAACACCCCCGACGAACGGCGCACCCCCGTTTCCTTCCGCACCCCGCGAAGGGGAACCGTTTCTGCGCTAGTTGTCCGGGACGGCGACCAGGCGGGTGCGGGCGCGGCCCATGAGTTCTTCGCGTTCGTCCTCGGTGAGCCCGCCCCAGACCCCGTAGGGCTCGCGTACGGCCAGGGCGTGCGCCGCGCACTCCGAACGTACGGGGCAGCGCATGCACACCTCTTTCGCCGATGTCTCGCGCGCGCTGCGGGCCGCGCCGCGCTCCCCTTCCGGGTGGAAGAAGAGGGAGCTGTCGACTCCGCGGCAGGCGGCGAGCAACTGCCAGTCCCACAGGTCGGCGTTAGGGCCCGGAAGGCGGGAGAAGTCTGCCATTGCGTGTCCTCTCGGAAGCGTGCTGAGGCTCGCAGGTCACTGGTGCGAAAATATGACTCATTGCGAATCTAACGATAGATGCCTCGAAACGGAAGGAAGGATCACCAAATGGGGCAAAAAGGGATAGTTGCCAGTTGTTGCGGCGGGACCCTGCGATGCGGCTGATCTGTGTCTGCGCAATCACGTAGAGTGTCGAAGGCGACCGCTGAAAGCCGTAACTCTTTTGGGTGACCGTCGTTGAGAGGTCGGAAGCGGTTGGCGGAAGTCAGCTCGGGCACTGATGTCCGAGGCTGTCAATCGCACAGGTGACGATTCGTAACAGCCTGGAGGCTCAAGGTGATGCGCATCAGCTGCGGAGGGCGGTCATGACTTCCGTCCTCGTATGCGACGACTCCCCGCTTGCCCGAGAAGCGCTCCGCCGCGCGGTCGCGACCGTGCCCGGTGTGGAGCGTGTGACGACGGCGGCCAACGGCGAGGAAGTTCTCCGCCGCTGGGGCGCCGATCGTTCAGACCTGATCCTGATGGATGTGAGGATGCCCGGCCTGGGCGGGGTCGAGACCGTGCGGCGGCTGCTGTCGGCCGACCCCGGTGCCCGCATCATCATGCTCACCGTCGCCGAGGATCTCGACGGGGTCGCGCTGGCGGTCGCCGCGGGTGCCCGCGGCTATCTCCACAAGGACGCCTCGCGCGCCGAACTGCGGGCCACCGTCACCCAGGCGCTGGCCGATCCGACCTGGCGCCTCGCCCCACGGCGGCTGCGCTCGGCGGAGATGGGCGCGGCGCCCACGCTCACGGCCCGTGAGATCCAGGTCCTGGAGGGCATGAGTCACGGGCGTTCCAATGCCGAGATCGGCCGGGAGCTGTTCCTGTCCGAGGACACGGTGAAGACCCACGCGAGGCGGCTCTTCAAGAAGCTCGGCGCCTCGGACCGCGCTCATGCGGTGGCCCTCGGCTTCCGCTGGGGACTCGTTCGATAACTCACGTTCACACGGTGCCCGCCCGCCCCCGACCGGGCCTTCTCTCTCCGGGAGGGGGCCGTCAGGGGAGGGGCGGGGCGGCCGGGGCGGCACGGTTACTCCGCGCGTGCCGCATGCTTGGAGTATGGAGTTCCTCGGGGACCAGCCGGTCATGCGTGAGGGGAGGGCGCGGGACATGAGGGCCAGTGCGCCAGCTCATAACGCTTCGGTGCACAACTACGGACGCGGTGCGGCGGATCGTAAGTCGTCGGTGCACCATGGACCGATGCGGGACGACGGGCACGATGAGAACGCCGCCGTGAGCGCCCTCGTCCAGCGCGCGGCCGAGGGTGACGAACAGGCCACCCACGATCTGCTCGCCCGCGTACATCCACTGGCGCTGCGCTATTGCCGCACCCGCCTCACACGACTTCCCGGTGACGCTCGCCACTTCGTGGACGACCTCGCGCAAGAGGTCTGCATCGCCGTTCTCTGCGCGCTTCCGCGCTACCGCGACACGGGCAAGCCCTTCGAGGCGTTCGTCGTCGCCATCGCCCAGCACAAGGTCGCCGATCTCCAGCGCGCCGCCATGCGCGGCCCCGGCAGCACCGCCGTGCCCTCCGACGAGATGCCGGAGCAGCCCGACGACTCGCTGGGGCCCGAGGAGCGCGCGGTGCTCAGCAGCGACGCCGAGTGGGCCAAGAAGCTGCTGTCCAACCTGCCCGAGCACCAGCGGGAGCTGGTGCTGCTGCGCGTCGCCGTCGGCCTGACGGCCGAGGAGACGGGGCAGATGCTCGGAATGTCCCCGGGGGCCGTGCGTGTTGCCCAGCACAGGGCGCTCAGCAGGCTGCGGGCGCTGGCGGAGCAGTAACCCGTACCCCGGACGGAGCGCGCGGTGCCGCACGGGGCGTACGGACCGTACGGCCGACGGCGTCCGCACTGTGGCCGAAGACGCACGCGAGCAGTCCTTCCGTGCCGTTAGCATGGACGTCCCGCCGTGGCAAGCATTGGAAAGGTGTCATGACAGAAAACGTCGACGGAGTGCCCGCCAAATTCGCCATGCTCGGGCTGACGTACGACGACGTGCTGCTGCTGCCAGGCGAGTCGGACATGGCACCGCAGGACATCGACACCGCGTCGCACATCTCCCGCAACGTCAAGGTGAACGTCCCGCTGCTCTCCGCGGCGATGGACAAGGTCACCGAGGCGCGCATGGCCATCGCGATGGCCCGGCAGGGCGGCGTCGGCGTCCTGCACCGCAACCTCTCGATAGAGGACCAGGCCACGCAGGTCGACCGGGTCAAGCGCTCGGAGTCCGGCATGGTCGCCGACCCCATCACCATCCGCCCCGACGCCACGCTCCGTGAGGCCGACGAGCTGTGCGGCCGGTTCCGCATCAGCGGCGTGCCGGTCACGGACCCGGCCGGGAAGCTGCTCGGCATCGTCACCAACCGCGACATGGCCTTCGAGCTGGACCGCGGCCGTCAGGTGCGCGAGGTCATGACGCCGATGCCGCTGGTCACGGGCCGGGTCGGGATCTCGCGCGACGAGGCCATGGAGCTGCTGCGGCGGCACAAGATCGAGAAGCTGCCGCTGGTCGACGACGCGGGCGTGATCAAGGGCCTCATCACTGTCAAGGACTTCGTCAAGGCCGAGCAGTACCCGAACGCGGCCAAGGACGGCGAGGGCCGTCTCGTCGTCGGCGCGGCCGTCGGTGTCGCGGGTGACGCGTACGAGCGGGCGCAGGCGCTGGTCGAGGCCGGTGTCGACTTCATCGTCGTGGACACCGCGCACGGCCACTCCCGGCTCGTCGGCGATATGGTCGCCAAGATCAAGTCGAACACGTCCGTCGACGTCATCGGCGGCAACATCGCCACCCGTGACGGCGCCAAGGCGCTGATCGACTCCGGTGCCGACGGCGTCAAGGTGGGCGTGGGCCCCGGCTCCATCTGCACCACGCGCGTCGTCGCGGGCATCGGCGTCCCGCAGGTGACCGCGATCTACGAGGCGGCGGAGGCCGCCAAGGCGGCGGGCGTCCCCGTCATCGGCGACGGTGGCCTCCAGTACAGCGGCGACATCGCCAAGGCGATCGTCGCTGGCGCCGACACGGTCATGCTCGGCAGCCTTCTCGCGGGCTGCGAGGAGTCGCCGGGCGAGCTGCTGTTCATCAACGGCAAGCAGTTCAAGTCGTACCGCGGCATGGGCTCGCTGGGCGCGATGCAGACCCGCGGCGACGACAGGTCGTACTCCAAGGACCGCTACTTCCAGGAGCAGGTCAGCGGCGACGACAAGCTCATCCCCGAGGGCGTCGAGGGCCAGGTGCCCTACCGCGGCCCGCTCTCGGCCGTCGTCCACCAGCTCGTCGGCGGGCTGAAGCAGTCGATGTTCTACGTCGGCGGCCGGACCGTCCCGGAGATGAAGGAGCGCGGCCGTTTCGTACGGATCACCGCGGCGGGCCTCAAGGAGAGCCACCCGCACGACATCCAGATGACGACCGAGGCGCCGAACTACTCGCGCCGCTGAGGCGCCGCCGAAGCGGAGCCTCCATGAGCCCGCGGCCCCACCGAGGGGCCGCGGGCTCAGGCATGCGGGGTGGGTCGGCGATACTGGAACGGCACACCACAGTGAAGGGCGAAGGGCTAGACACGTGACTGAGATCGAGATCGGGCGCGGCAAGCGCGGACGGCGGGCGTACGCCTTCGACGACATCGCCGTGGTGCCCAGTCGGCGCACCCGCGACCCGAAGGAGGTCTCGATCGCCTGGCAGATCGACGCCTACCGCTTCGACCTGCCGTTCCTCGCGGCGCCCATGGACTCGGTCGTCTCGCCGCGCACGGCGATCCGCATCGGCCAGCTCGGCGGCCTCGGCGTACTGAACCTGGAAGGGCTCTGGACGCGCTACGAGGACCCGGAGCCGCTGCTCCAGGAGATCGCCGCGCTGGACGACGCCGCCGCGACGCGCCGGATGCAGGAGATCTACGCCGAGCCGATCAAGGAAGAGCTGATCGGCCAGCGGATCAAGGAGGTCCGGGACTCGGGCGTCGTGACCGCCGCCGCGCTCTCGCCGCAGCGCACCGCGCAGTTCTCCAAGGCCGTCGTGGACGCGGGCGTCGACCTGTTCGTCATCCGTGGCACCACGGTGTCCGCCGAGCACGTGTCGGGCGCGGCCGAGCCGCTGAACCTGAAGCAGTTCATCTACGAGCTGGACGTGCCCGTCATCGTCGGCGGCTGCGCCACCTACACCGCGGCGCTGCACCTGATGCGGACCGGTGCGGCCGGTGTGCTGGTGGGCTTCGGCGGCGGCGCCGCGCACACCACGCGGAACGTGCTCGGCATCCAGGTGCCCATGGCGACGGCCGTCGCCGACGTGGCCGCGGCGCGCCGCGACTACATGGACGAGTCCGGTGGCCGGTACGTGCACGTCATCGCCGACGGCGGTGTCGGCTGGTCCGGCGACCTGCCGAAGGCCATCGCCTGCGGCTCCGACGCGGTGATGATCGGCTCGCCGCTGGCCCGTGCGACGGATGCGCCCGGGCGCGGGCACCACTGGGGCATGGAGGCCGTGCACGAGGATGTGCCGCGCGGGAAGCGGATGGATCTCGGTGCGGTCGGCACGATCGAAGAGGTGCTGCTCGGGCCCTCGCACACGCCTGACGGGTCCATGAACTTCTTCGGGGCGCTGCGGCGCGCGATGGCGACGACGGGTTACAGCGACCTGAAGGAGTTCCAGCGCATCGAGGTCACCGTCGCCCGCTGACCCCTTCGCGGGGCGCGGCTCCCTTCGCGGGGTGCGCCATGAAACACAGGGTTGCCCCTTCACGCTGGTGTGCCCCTTCGCGGGGTGCGGGGTGATGGTCACACGGGGTGCGTGTTTCTTGTGGGGGTGCGCCTGGTGTGGGTGCCCCTTGGGGGGTTCGTTCGCGTGTGGCGGGCCGGTGGCACGGGTTGTGCCCACCCTCCCCCAGCTACCGCTGGGAGGTGCCTCCTCGCCAGCGGGACGATTGCCCACAACATTTTTGTGCCGCTGCACGGGGTGCTGTCGTGTGGCTTGGCGCCGTGTTCGGCTGCCTGGCCGGTGGCTTCGGCGCGGCCTATGGACCGGTACGACGCGGCCAGGGCCGCGTGGTTCTTGGCTTGTGCCGGTGGCCGTGTGGGGTTGCTGTGTGGTGGGGGTCGGCGCCGCGGTGGGGTGTCTCCTCGGCGTGAAGGTCTCGTGTTCGCCTTTCGGCCGGTGACTTTCTCGACCTGCGGGGACACCCCACCGCGTCCCCTCCCACTCGGTGGCCAGCCTCCGGCCGGTGACCGCTTCGGTTGTTCCCATGCTGTGTGTCGGTGCCGTGCCGGAGGGGCTCCGCCCCTGTCGGGGGAACTGACGACGACGGCTCCACCACCGGTGTCCGCCCGCCCCGGGCGCCGCGCCGGAGGGGCCCGGTCACCCTTGTTGTGGGCAAGCGTCCCGCTCGGCGAGGGGGCACCTCCCAGCGGTAGCTGGGGGAGGGTGGGCACAACCCACCCACCGGCCCGCAGCACGCGAACGAACCCCCAAGGGGCAATCGGGTAGGCGCCCCCTGCCAAGGGGGTGTTGCGCGGGACGGTTGGCCCGTGGAGTGGGGACCGTAGGTCCCGCGCTGGATGCGTGCCGCCGCACGTCATGGAGCCGACCCCGGCGGACCCGGAGGAGCAGTGGGCCACCGGCGGGACGGGGACGGGGTGGGGTGTCCCCGCAGGTCGAGAAAGTCACCGGCGGGGAGGCGACGACGAAAGCTTCACGCCGAGGAGACACCCCACCCCGGCACCGGGCACCCCGCACCCACGCGCCCATAACCCCAACAGGCACCCGGAATCACGCGGCGCCAGCCGCGAAGCACCGGTCCATACGCCGCGCCGTAGCCACGCAGCCGCACCCGGAGACGGCGCCAAGCCCAGCGCAGCGCACCGTGCTGCGGCGCAAAAATCAGCGCGGGACCCTACGGTGCCCACCTGAGAGGCCAGCCGTCCCGCGCAACACCCCCGTGAAGCGGCAACCCTGCGTTTCATTCTGACCCCGCAGGGGTCAAAGGCGGTGGGCCGCGCCCGTTGGGGTGGCGCCGCGGGTGTCGAGGAGGAGTTGGGCCTTCGCGGCGAGGCCCTGGAGGTCGTACGTCCTGTGGTGCTGCAACAGCACCGTGAGGTCGGCGGCGCCGGCCGCCTCGTAGAGGGAGTCGGCGCGGGGCACGGGCTGCCCCGACACGCGCCAGCGTGACACGTAAGGGTCGTGGTAGCTGAGCTGCGCGCCCAGTTCCCTCAGCCGGGTGCCCACCTCGCGCGCGGGCGCCCCCTCCTGGTCGGCGAGGTCGGGCTTGTAGGTGACGCCCAGGAGCAGGACGCGGGCGCCGCGCGCGGACTTGCCGTGCTCGTTCAGTAGGGCCGCGGCGCGCTGTGACACGTAGCGCGGCATCCGGGAGTTGATCTCCCGAGCGACCTCGGTCATGCGCAGCGGGTAGCCCGGCGAACGGCCCCGGCTGGAGAGGTGGTTGGGGTCGACGGGAACGCCGTGGCCCCCCACGCCGGGCCCTGGGCGGAAGGCGTGGAAGCCGAAGGGCTTGGTCTCGGCGCAGCGGATGACGTCCCACAGGTCCACGCCGATGTCGTGGCAGAAGACGGCCATCTCGTTGACGAGGGCGATGTTGACGTGGCGGTAGTTGGTCTCCAGGAGCTTGGCCGTCTCCGCCTCGCGCGGGCCGCGGGCGCGCACGACCTTGTCGGTCAGCCGCCCGTAGAAGGCCGCCGCGGCTTCCGTGCAGGCCGGGGTGAGGCCGCCGATGACCTTGGGGATGCCCGCGTAGCGGTGGCCGCGCCCGCCAGGGTCGACGCGGTCCGGCGAGTACGCGAGGTGGAAGTCGCGGCCCGCGCGCAGCCCCGAGCCCTCTTCGAGCAGGGGGCGGAGGATTTCCTCCGTGCTGCCCGGGTACACCGTCGATTCGAGGATCACCGTCGTACGTGGACGCAGTCGGGAGGCGAGGGTGTGGGCGGCGGCGCGCAGCGCTGTGAGGTCCAGCGCGCGGTCCGGGGCCAGTGGGGTGGGCGCGCAGATGAGGACCGTACGGGCGCGGCTCAGCACCGTCGGATCGGCGCTCGCCCGGAAGCCGTGGGAGAGCATGCGGCGGATCTCGGCCGCGGTGAGGGAGCCGTCGGCGGGCGGGCGGCCGGCGTTGAGTTCGGCGACGGTGTGCTCGTCCGGGTCGAAGCCGATTGTGCCGATGCCGGCGGCTGTGGCGGCCTGGCTCACCGGGAGACCCGATTGGCCCATTCCGATGACGGCGAGATCTGCGGGCATGGTGCGTGACGTCCTTCCCCTCGCTTCGCTGGGGTGCCCCAGCCTTGCTTCGCCGGGAGACCCCAGCGCTTCGCCGGGAAACCCCCAGCCTGACGGCGCCCCGAGCCCCGGGCCCCGGCTGCGTGGTGCCGGGGAGTGCCCCGGGTGGACGCGACGAGTTGTGCGCGGTGCCCTGTCAGGTTAAGGGCCAATATGACAGATATGCGGTATTACGCGCGTGGTGCTGTCCGCGCGCGGCCAAAGTCCTGCCGATGGGGGACCATCGGCAGGGAGCGCAGTGTCAGGTATCGGGCAGCACCACACGGGAGGCAGCGGTATGAGGACAGCGACACTGGGACCGGAGCAGCGTGCCGAGGCGCTGGCGAACATGGCGGAGCGCGAGCTGGACGTGCTGGTCGTGGGCGCCGGTGTCGTCGGAGCGGGGACGGTGCTCGACGCCGCCACCCGCGGCCTGTCGACGGGCATCGTCGAGGCCCGCGACTGGGCGTCGGGAACCAGCAGCCGCTCCAGCAAGCTGATCCACGGCGGGCTGCGCTATCTGGAGATGCTCGACTTCGCCCTCGTACGGGAGGCGCTCAAGGAGCGCGGCCTGCTGCTCCAGCGCATCGCCCCGCATCTGGTGAAGCCCGTGCCGTTCCTCTACCCCCTCCAGCACAAGGGCTGGGAGCGGCTGTACGCGGGCACGGGCGTGGCCATGTACGACGCCATGTCCGTCTCCTCGGGGCACGGCCGGGGGCTGCCCACGCACCGGCACCTGTCCCGTAAGCACGCCATGCGGGTGGCGCCCTGTCTGAAGAAGGACGCGCTGGTGGGCGCGCTCCAGTACTACGACGCGCAGATGGACGACGCGCGTTATGTGACGAACCTCGTGCGCACGGCCGCCGCCTACGGCGCGCACGCCGCGAACCGGTCGCGGGTGATCGGCTTCCTGCGCGAGGGCGAGCGGGTCGTCGGGGCGCGGGTGCAGGACCTGGAGCAGGGCGGCGAGTTCGAGGTGCGGGCCAGGCAGGTCGTCAACGCGACGGGCGTGTGGACGGACGACACCCAGGGGCTGATCGCGGAGCGCGGCCAGTTCCATGTGCGCGCGTCCAAGGGCATCCATCTCGTCGTCCCCAAGGACCGGATCAACTCCACGAGCGGGCTCATCCTCCGTACGGAGAAGAGCGTCCTGTTCGTGATCCCGTGGGGCCGCCACTGGATCATCGGCACCACGGACACCGACTGGGACCTGGACAAGGCGCACCCGGCCGCCTCCAGCGCCGACATCGACTATCTGCTGGAGCACGTCAACTCGGTGCTCGCCGTGCCGCTGACGCGCGACGACGTGCAGGGCGTCTACGCGGGCCTGCGCCCGCTGCTGGCGGGCGAGTCGGAGGCGACGAGCAAGCTCTCTCGCGAGCACACCGTGGCGCACCCGGTGCCTGGCATGGTCGTCATCGCGGGCGGCAAGTACACGACGTACCGCGTGATGGCCAAGGACGCGGTGGACGAGGCCGTGCACGGTCTTGACCAGCGGGTGGCCGAGTGCGTCACCGAGGACGTGCCGCTCGTGGGCGCCGAGGGCTACCACGCGCTGTGGAACGCGCGGGCCCGCATCGCCCAGCGCACGGGGCTGCACGAGGCGCGCGTGGAGCATCTGCTCAACCGCTACGGCACGTTGGCCGACGAGGTGCTCGAACTGATCGCCGCCGACGCGAAGCTGGGCGAGCCGCTGCCCGCCGCCGACGACTATCTGAAGGCCGAGATCGTCTACGCCTGCACGCACGAGGGCGCGCGCCACCTGGACGACGTGCTGACGCGGCGCACCCGCATCTCCATCGAGACCTTCGACCGCGGCACCCTCAGCGCGCGGGAGTGCGCCGAGCTGATGGCGCCCGTGCTGGGCTGGGAGCCGGACCAGATCGACAGGGAGGTCGCGCACTACGAGAAGCGGGTCGAGGCGGAGCGCGAGTCGCAGCTCCAGCCCGACGACCAGACCGCCGACGCGGCCCGCCTGGGAGCCGAGGACATCGTGCCGCTGTGACGGGTCCCGTGACGTGACCGGGGGCCGCCGAGGGGCCGTCCGGTGGTCGTTCGGGGGCCGTCCGGTGTTCGTCCGGGCGGCCCCTGTGAGGTCTTTCACCCCTGTGGGCTGGGCAGTTCGGGGACGGCAGTGACTCGTGAGAAGGCTGTGCGGCAGGTGTGGAGCCCCCGTACACGTCTTGTCAGAAGGATGGTCCACAATGAAGGCTCTGCTGGGGGTGGGCTCATCGCAGAGGGGACACAAGGGGATTCATGGGCAGCGAGGACACGGGACGGCTGGTAGGAGGTCGCTATCGGCTCGGGGAGGTCCTCGGGCGCGGCGGCATGGGGACCGTGTGGCGGGGCAGGGACGAGATCCTGGGCCGCACGGTCGCGGTGAAGGAGCTGCGGTTCCCCTCCAGCGTCGACGAGGACGAGAAGCAGCGGCTCATCACCCGCACCCTGCGTGAGGCGAAGGCGATCGCCCGCATCCGCAGCGGCAGCGCCGTCACGGTCTTCGATGTCGTGGACGAGGACGACCGCCCCTGGATCGTCATGGAGCTGGTCGAGGGCAGCTCCCTGGCCGATCACATCCGCCAGGACGGCCCGCTCACTCCGCAGCGCGCCGCCGAGGTGGGCCTCGCGATCCTGGACGTGCTGCGCGCCGCGCACCGCGAGGGCATCCTGCACCGTGACGTGAAGCCGTCCAACGTGCTGCTGGAGGACGGGACGGGCCGCGTGGTCCTGACGGACTTCGGCATCGCGAAGGTCGAGGGCGATCCCTCGGTCACCTCCACGGGCATGCTGGTCGGCGCGCCCTCGTACATCTCCCCGGAGCGCGCGCGGGGCAAGCCCCCGGGCCCGCCCGCCGATCTGTGGTCGCTCGGCGGCCTGCTGTACGCGGCGGTCGAGGGCCACCCGCCCTACGACAAGGGCTCGGCGATCTCCACGCTGACCGCCGTCATGACGGAACCGGTGCCGCCGACGGAGCGGGCCGGTGAGCTGAGCGAGGCCATCTACGGGCTGCTGATCAAGGACCCGGCCAAGCGGCTCGACGTGGACGGTGCCCGCGTGCTGCTGGAGCCGGTGGCCCACGGCGCGAAGGGCGCGTCGGCCGTGGCCGAGCCCTCGGACGCCACCCGTACGACCGTCCTGCCGTCCCCGCCGGACGAGGACGGCCCGGCGGCGTCGGGGGAGGGGCGCGGCAAGGCCCCCTGGAGCGGCAAGGGTTCCGGGAAGGGAACCGGCAGGTCCGGCAAGGGCTCCTCCTGGACGGGCAAGGCGGCGGCTGCCGGTGCCGCCGCGGGTGCCGCGGCGGCTTCCGCGACGACGAAGAAGAAGGCGGCAAAGCCCGCGTCGTCCGCCTCCGGTGCGGGTGCAGGTTCGGGTGCGGGCGCGGGCAAGGGGGGCGCGGGGGCGAAGTCCCCGGCGTCCGCGAAGGGTTCGGGTGCCGCCGGGGCCGGTGGTGCCGGTGCTGCCGGTGGGCGGCTCGCCCCGGGGCGTGCGCGTCAGCTTCCCGAGGAGGCTCCGGCGGCCTCGCCGGCGTCGGCGTCCCGCGCGGGTGCGCGTACCGCCTCCGGCGCGGGCGCGGGTTCCGGTACGGGCGGGGGCGGGGGCGGCAGCGCGTCCGCCGCGCTGGCGTCGCTCACGGAGCGCTTCTCGCGCCGCACCCTCCTGGTGGCCGCGGCGGCGGTCGTCGCCGTGCTGGTGCTGCTCGGCGCCGTGCTGGTGAACGCCTCGGGCGAAGAGGGCGGCGGCAGCGCCGGTCAGGAGACCGGCGCCTCGTCGGGAGCCGCGGCCGGCCAGAACGAGAAGACGGACGGCGGCAAGTCCGAGGACAAGGGCGCGGACGAGGACAAGGAGAAGGAGGAAGGCGGCAAGTCCAGCCCCTCCACCTCCCCGGAGTCCTCCCCGTCGAAGGACGAGGACAAGGACGACGAGTCCGGGAAGCCCGCACTGCCCGACGGCTACGAGAACGTCGAGGACGATCAGTTCCACTTCAGCATGGCGATGCCGGGCGACATGGAGAAGGCGGGCATAGCGGGCCAGAACTCCGGCCGCAAGTACGCGACGGGGGGCAGCGGCCTCCCCAAGATCCAGGTCGACTACAACCCCAAGCCGACCTCCGACGCCGCCGCTGCCTGGCGCTCGCTGGAGGGCGCCGTCAAGCGCAACAGCCCCAGCTACCACCGCATCGGCATCGAGAAGGTGAGCTGGCGCGGTTATCCGACCGTCGCGGACTGGCAGTTCACGCGGACGGAGGGCGGCACGAAGGTGCGGGTCCTCAACCGCGGCTTCAAGGTCGACAGCACGCACGGTTACGCGATCATGATCACCTGCAAGGCGTCAGGCTGGGACGAGAAGAAGTGCCGCGATCTGCGGGAGACGGCGTTCAAGACCTTCAAGGTGGCCGACTGAGGCGGCTTCACCGACGGGCCCGTTCCCTCCGGGTCCCGGCCGCCCCGTACCACCCTGTACCACTCCCGTACGACCCCTGTACCGCCCTCGTACGGGCCCGTACCGACTCCGTACCGTCTCCGTACGCCCCTCCGCTCCGGTCGTGCTCCGGGGGCTGAGCCCTTGTGCTCCCGGCCTTCCACCCCTGCGCTCCCGGGGTTCCTCGCGGGTGCGTTGGGGTAACCGCCTTTGCGGGCAGGCTCACCGAACGGAGTCACGGCCGGAGTCACCGGTCTCGCGGCGCGAGACCGCATGGGCACGTATCGTGAAGAACCGCGGGCCGTATACGTCCGCAATAGCGCGGATGAGACAGGGATTTGACGGTCTCGCACGCTGTGGGGAGGCGTCGTGAACGACTACGCGGGTGACGCGGGGCGGCTGCTGGCCGATCGCTACCGCCTGCCCCGGCCCCTCTCCGACGAGTTCGAGCTGGCCGAGACCGTCGCCTACGACACCGCGAGCGGGCAGCGGGTCCTCGTGCGCCAGGTGCCGTTGCCCGAGGTCGTCGAGGGCGAGGTCGTCGAGGACGGCGATCCCGGCGGCTATGGCGCGGCGTCGGGCGGCAGGCCGGGCGGCGGCCCCGGAAGAGCCACCCGCAGCCCCGCGGATCCCACGGTCCGGCGCGCGGTCGAGGCGGCGCTGGCCGCCTCCCGTATCCCCGACCACCCCCGCCTGGACCAGGTCTTCGACGTCTTCGTCGAGGGCGACGGACTGTGGATCGTCAGCGAACTGGTGCCCGCGCGCCCGCTCTCCGCGCTCCTGGCCGACCGCCCGCTGAGCGCGCACCGGGCCGCGGAGATCGCGGCCGATCTGCTGGCCGCGCTGCGCACGGTGCACGGGCACGGCTGGACGCACCGCAACATCACAGCGCGCACCGTTCTCATCTGCGAGGACGGGCGGGCCCTCCTCTCGGGTCTCGCGGTGGGCGCGGCGCAGGAAGCGCTGTGCGGGTACGACCCGTTTCCGCCTGGGCCTGCTTCGGCATCGGCTTCGGGTGAGGGGCCGGGCGACGGCTCCGGTGACGCCGGTGGCTCCGGTGGCCCGGCAGGTGCGGGCGGCGCGAACGGTGCCACGGGGGCCGGGGCCGCCGCGCAGGTGCCTCCGGCGCTGCGGGGTCCTGTACCGCCCGTCGAGGCCGCGCGGCCTGTGCCTCCGGGAGGCCGCGTTCCGGGCGTGCCCGGGGTCGGGACGGCCGTGCCGCCGGGCGTCCCCGTGCCGCCGGGCGCGGCACGCGCGGCGCTCGCCGAGGCGCGCGACGAGGAGCGGGCCGGGGTACGGGGCCAGGACCCGGACTCGTACCCGTACGGCACGGAGGCGCCCGGCGCCCCGTGGACCGGCGGCCGCGAGAGCCGCGATCCGGCGACGTGGACGGGCGAGGCGCTGCCCGACGGCTTCCAGGCGCGGCAGGACGAGCGCGCGGCGCGCGGCGGATACGGGGAGTACGCGCCGTACAGGGACCACCCGGTGCGCCCGGGCGTCGACGACGGCGCCGGTCAGTGGGACGACGAGCCGTCCTACTCCCACGACGACGGGTACGAGGACGGATACGAGGGCGAGGAAGCGGCGGGGGAGCGGCGCGGCCGGGGCATCTTCGGCTTCGAGGGGCTGCCGCCCGACGAGCCCGACGAGCGCGATGGTGCCTACGAGCCGGAGGCGGAGTGGGAGGAGGCGCCCGGAGGCCGGGGGCAGACGGGCCCGCCGGAAACGGGAGCCTCCGCGTCCGCTCCGTCGCCACAGCCCCCACCCCCGCACGGCGCCGGGCACCCCGGCCAGGGCGGCGGACCGGTCCGGCACGGCTACGGGCACGGCGGCGCTACGGAGAGCACGAGCGCGTCCCCCGCACACGTACGGGCCGCGCGGCGCGGTGCCATCGCGGCCTACCGCGCGGGCGCGCGCCGCGCGGTCGAGGCCCGCGAGAGCGACCGGCGCGCGGCGGACAGGGCCGGGCGCGGAGGAGGCGCCGGGGAGTGGTGGTCGACGGCTCCGGAGCGCGCGCTGCCGGACCGTACACCGCCGTCGGGCCCGGCACCCGCGCCGGACGACGACGTCCGCTGGCTGCCGCCCGCGGGCGACGAGGTGAGTCCGACCTCGCTCCCCGGCGCACGCCACGGCACCAGCCACCCCGTCCGCGCGACCTGGCGCACCGCCGACTCGCACAGCCCGGCACCCGAGCCGCACACCGCACCGGACGCGGCCCCCGCCCCCGCTCCTAGCCCGGACCCCGCCCCCGTCGAGCCCGAGCCCGAGGACGACGCGAGCCGTCCGTGGGGCGGCGCGGACGGGGCCGACGAGGGCCGGTACCGGGGGCCCGCCACCGCGCTGGCCGCCGAGCGGGCACGTCAGGCGCGGATGACCGTGGTCGGCCCGGTCACCGAGCGCTGGGCGCCCGAGCAGGCCGGGCCCGTCTACGAGAACTGGCGGCTGGCCCCGCCCGTTGGCCCGGCGGCCGACCTGTGGGCGCTGGGCGTGCTGCTCTTCCGCGCGGTGCAGGGCCACGCGCCCTACCCCGAGGACAGTGCGGCCGAGCTGGCGCAGATGGTCTGCTCGGAGCCGCCCGCGTTCGCCGAGGACTGCGGGCCGCTGCGCCCCGTCGTCGAGTCGCTGATGCGCCAGGACCCCACCGAGCGCCCGGACTTCGAGGAGCTGCGCGGCTGGCTGCGCTCCCTGACCCGTTCGGCGCCCGAGCCCGACGTCGGACGGCGGACCCTGCTCGGTCCCCCGTCGCTGGACTCGGGCGCTTCCTCGGACCCGAGACGGCTGCCGATCGTGCGGCGGCGCGGCTGGCTGGTGCGCAGGCGCAAGGCCGACCGCCGCCTTTTAGGCGCCGCCGGTGCTGAGCGGCACCGGCACAAGAAGAGCCGCGAGAAGTCCGCTGAGCGGCGGGAGCAGCGGGCGCGGCGGGAGCGGCGGACCGGGAGCGGCACGCGCCGCGTCCACGAGATGCCCCCAGTACCCCCCGCGCGGGAGACCCCCTCGGCTTACGAGATGCCTCCCGCGCGGGTGCGGTCCACGGACCGCGACATGCCGCCGTCGCCCGATCGGGCGGAACGCGCGGAACGACAGAGCCACCATGTGCCCCCGGCCCGCGAGGACGCGCGCTCCCACGAGGCGACGCCCTTCCGCGAGCCGCCGCTGCGTGACCTGCCGCCGCCGCGCGAGGCACCCGTCCATGACGAGCGGCCCTACGACGCACAGCCCTACGCACCGCTCTACGAGGTACCCGTCGACGACGGTCCCGTCAGGCAGAGGCAGCAGCGGCCCAAGGAGAAGAAGCGCGCACGGCAGCCGCGTACGGGGAGCCCGCGCAGTCTGGGGCGGCTGCTCCTCGGGCTGGTGCTGTTCGCGCTGACGGCGGCGGTGCTGTTCGCGATGTGGTTCATGCCCAAGGGCGAGGGCGGAGGGGCCACCCAGCAGAAGGGCTCGGTGGAGGCGCCCGGCGGCCAGGAAGAAGGGGACCAGGGCGACAAGGGTCAGGACGCGGACAAGGGCGGGAGCAAGGGCGAGGGCGAGGACAAGAACCCGCCCAACACCGAGGCACCGCAGACCACAGCGCCGCCCGCAGAGCGCGTCCCCGAGGGCTACAAGCTGAGCAAGGACCCGGCGGGCTTCCAGATAGCGGTGCCCGAGGAGTGGGACCGGCGCTCGACGAACGGGCGTGGCCAGGTGCGCTACAACGGCGGCCAGGTCGAGATGGTGATCGTCAACGGCCGGGACACGACGAAGAAGTACGGCAAGGACCCCTCGGCCTACCAGAGCGACGACGAGCCGGAGCTGGCCGCTTACCGCTCCTCCGACTGGGCGACGACGTCCGGGCTGCGCCGTATCGACGTCGGGGACACGGCCATGGCCGAGGGCACGTTCGGCTGGCGCGACAGCGGGCGGCAGGTGTACGCGCGCAACCGGGCGATGATCCTCGACGGGCGCTACCACGTGCTGCTCGTCATGGGCTCGGAGAACAAGAAGAAGGAGATCGACCGTACTTTCGAGGCCGTCGCCGACACCTACCGCGTGACGGCACGCTCCCGCTGATCCCGGGGCAAACGGGCCGTCCCGGCTGCCATGATGTGGGCCATGGGGGACACGAACGACGGTGACAGCCTCTTGCTCGCGGACCGCTACCGCGTGGGTGCGCGGCTGGGCCGGGGCGGCATGGGTACGGTCTGGCGCGCCGAGGACGAACTGCTGGGCAGATCGGTCGCGGTGAAGCAGATACACCTCGAAGAGGGCGTGCCGGCGGGCGCCGCGCGCGAGCTGCACCGCCGGACGCTGCGCGAGGCCCGTACCGTCGCGCAGGTCGGGCATCCCAGCATCCTCGTCGTGCACGACGTCGTGGAGCAGGACGGGCGCCCGTGGATCGTGATGGAGCTGGTGGAGGGGGAGTCGCTCGCCGACCGGATCGCGCGCGGCGGCCCCGTCACCGCGCACGAGGCGGCCCGGGTGGGCGTGGCCCTGACCCGCGCACTGCGCGCGGCACACGCGCGCGGCGTGCTGCACCGCGATCTCAAGCCCGCCAACGTCCTGTTGGAGGAGGGCACGGGACGCGTCGTGCTGACGGACTTCGGCATCGCGCAGGTCGCCGGTATGACGACGATCAGCGAGACGGGGGCCTTCGTGGGGTCGCCCGAGTACACGGCGCCGGAGCGGATGACGGACGACCGCACCGGGCCCGAGGCGGACCTGTGGTCGCTGGGCGTGCTGCTGTGCGCGGCCGTCGAGGGCGAGACGCCCTTCCACCGGGACTCGTTGGGCGGCGTGCTGCACGCCGTCGCGCTGGACGAGATCCGCACGCCCGCGTCCGTCGAGCCGCTGCTGCCGCTGGTACGCGGGCTGCTGGAGCGGGACCCGGCGAGGCGGACGGGTCTGGACGAGGCGGAACGGCTGCTGTGCGCGTACGTGGAGACGGGGCGCATGGGGGAGGAGGGGGCCGAGCCGTCCTCGGTGGCCGAGGGGGTTTCCGGGCCCGAGCCCGCGGCTGAGCCCGCGCCCGAGCCCGTGCCGGGGAGCGAGCCCGTGCCCGTGTCCGCACCGGAGCCCGAGCCGGTGACCGGCGCGGTGCCCGAGCCCCACCCGCATCCGCATCCGCACTCCCACCCGCACTCCCACCCGCACTCGCACCCCGGCACGGCCCCCACCTCCGCCCCCGCCCCCGCTTCCCGCGCCGCGAAGGAGCGGGCCCGTGCCCGTAGGTGGGTACTCGCGTCCGTCCTCGTCCTCGCGCTCGTCGGCGGGGGCGTGGCCATCGGGCTCGCCGTCGCGGACCGGGACGAAGGCGGCAAGGCGCCGGGCGCGGACCATAGCCAGGGCCAGGACCAGGGCCAGGAGAAGACGCCGGACGACGCACGGGACAAGAAGGGGGAAGCCGGCGGAGCCGGGACCACGCCCACGTCCAAGCCCGAGCCCGCTCCCAGCGGCTACCGCACCGTCGACGATCCGGCGGGCTTCAAGGTCGCCGTCCCCAAGGGCTTCACGCGCTCGTACGAGCCGCCCCGCGTCTTCTACTACTCGCCCGGCAAGGAGTTCCGGCTCGGCGTCTACATCCAGGACCAGGAACCCGGTGGTCCGGTTTCCGCGATGAAGAAGGCGGACGAGGAGGGGCCACACCGGTATCCCGGTTACCGGGGCGGGGTGGTCAGGAAGTCCCCGAAGAACGAATTCCCGGGCGCGCTGTGGGAGTTCACATGGAACGGCGAGTCGGCGGACGGCGGCCCCCGGCACACCTTCGACCAGAGCTGGGACGAGGCGGGGAAGATGTACGACCTGTGGGTCTCCGCGCCGAGCGACCGTCGGCCCGACGCGAAGCGGCACTTCGACACCGCGCTGAAGACCTTCGTCCGCACGAAGCCGCACTGAGGTCACGGGTGAGCGATGCCGGTAGCAATCACGGCACTCTCCGCGATAATGATGGGGCCATGACGAACGACGGGGGATCCGCCGACGAGTGGCACCTGGCTCTCTTCGCAGCGGACGGCGACCCGGGTTCACGGGAGAAGGCAAAGCGGATGTTCGAGGACCTGGTCGCGCACTTCGACGTACACCGGCTGTGACGGACGACGACGCCCGCCTGGTAGCGGGCCGTTACGAGCTGCTGGAGCGGATCGCGGCAGGCGGCATGGGTGCCGTGTGGGCGGCGCGGGACGTGGAGACGGGGCGCGAGGTCGCGCTCAAGGAGATGCACGTGCCCGCGCATCTGGTGCTCGCCGCCGACCCGGACCCGGACCCGGACCCGGGCACGGGCACGGACGCGGACACCGGGGCCCGTTCGGCGGCCGTGGAGCGGATGCGGCGCGAGGCGCGCGCCGCAGGCCGGGTGGACCACCCGTCCGTGGTCACCATCCACGACGTGGTCGTGCACGGCCGCCGCCCCTGGATCGTCATGGAGCTGGTGCGCGGCGAGACCCTGGCCGACCTGCTGGACCGCGAGGGCGCGCTGCCCGAGCGCGAGGCGGCGCGGATCGCGCTGCCCGTGCTGGAGGGGCTGCGCGCGGCGCACGAACGCGGCGTGCTGCACAGGGACGTCAAGCCCGCCAACGTCCTCCTCGGCAGGGACGGGCGCGTGGTGCTCACGGACTTCGGCATCGCGCGCATCGAGGGGGAGACCTCGCTGACGGTCAGCGGCGAGTTCTTCGGGTCGCTGCGCTACTGCGCGCCGGAGCGGATGGGGGGACGCCGTCCGGGACCCGAGTCCGACCTGTGGTCGTTCGGGGTGCTGCTGTACGAGGCGGTCGAGGGCTGGTCGCCCTTCCGCAGGGAGACCATGGAGGCCACGGTCGCCGCCGTACTCTCCGGCGCCGCCGTGCCCCCTGCCCGCGCGGAGCGGCTCGGGCCCCTGGTCGGGTGCCTCCTGGCGCAGGACCCTGGCGAACGCCCGGAAGCGGACGCGGTGTTGACGGTGCTGCGGGAGGTCGCGGGGGAGGGCGCCGACGGCGACGACGCGGCGGACGTCCAGCCCGAACCGGACCCTCAGCCGGACCCCCAACCGGAGCCGGAGCCGGAGTTCATCGGCCCCGAACTCGACGTCTCCGCGCTCGCGGAACCCGAAGCAGATCCCGAACCGGAGCCCGCGCACTCCGCCACCGCCACCACCGTGCGGGCCACCCCGGACAGCCACAGCCCCCGCGAGCCAAAAGCGGAGGCGGCGGTGGAGGCGGAAGCGGAAACGGCCCGCACGGCGCGCGGCCCCCGTAAGAGGACCGTCGTGGCGGTGTCCGGCGCCGTGCTGGCAGCCGCGCTCGCGGGGTGGCTGGTACTGCGCGCGTTCGACGGGGGCACCGGAACGGGCGACGGCCCACCGCTCGCGGGCGGCTCCGCCTCCCCGGGCGCCGACCCCTCCGGCTCCGCCGCGCCGGACTGGGGCAAGGACACCCGGACGTACGAGGAGGACCGGTTCGGCTACCGGATCGCGGTCCCCGACCACTTCGTACGCGAGCCGGGAGCCGACCGGGTCGTCTACGAGGACCCCGACGACGACCAGGTCTGGGTCGAGGTCTACCGCGACCAGGACGGCCCCTCAGCGTCGCCCCGCGACTGGGCGGAACGGGAGATCGAGTGGCTGGCCAAGGGCGCGCCGGAGGACGGGCGGCGCACCGTGCGCACCCGCTCGGGGGCGCTCAGCGGCACGGAGCACGGGGGAGAGGAGGCCGCCCGGTACACGGTGCGGCTCCAGAGCCTGGACCGTGCGGGCGAGGCCAGCAAGCTGGTGGTGCAGCGGAACCTCGTCGTGCCGGACGGTGACGGCGGCATGTACCAGCTCAGGGTGTCCGTGCCGGACGCGGACGACGCGGAGACGGACGGCAAGGGCCTCTTCGACGCGGCCGTGACCGGCTTCGGCTGACATCCGGCCCTGCTCGCCGCCCCCGCCCACCGGTCCGCGCCCACCCTCCGTCGCGCCAGCAATCACTGGCAGATTCCGTGAAAAGTGGTTACCGCTGGGTATGCGGGGGCTGGCCCGCGGTCGTAGTCTCTGGCGCATGACGGACACGCAGGAGGCGCGCGGCAGCGCCGACGCCGCACCCGGTAACCCTCTCGCCCCCGTACCCACCGGGGTGCGCACAGCCGCCGACGTGGTCACCCCCGACCTCGTGGCCCGCCTCGCGCGCGGTGTCACCGGCAGCGGCAGCACGGCCAACCACACCCCGTCCACCGGGGAGAAGCTGGCCGATCTGCCGGAGTCCACGCCGGAGGACGTCGCCGCCGCCTTCGCGCGGGCCCGCGAGGCGCAGCACGCGTGGGCCGCGACGCCCCTGCGGCAGCGCGCCGCCGTGCTCCTGCGCTTCCACGACCTGGTGCTGAGCCGCCAGTCCGAGGTGCTCGACCTCATCCAGCTGGAGACGGGCAAGGCGCGCCTGCACGCGCACGAGGAGGTGCAGGCGGTCGCCGTCGCCGCGCGGCACTACGGGCGCAAGGCGTCCGCGT
The DNA here is from genome assembly GCF_054782395.1 of Streptomyces daliensis. NCBI lineage: Bacteria > Bacillati > Actinomycetota > Actinomycetes > Kitasatosporales > Streptomycetaceae > Streptomyces > Streptomyces daliensis. Next base: position 79,012 of record NZ_BAAGSO010000069.1, read on the forward strand.
ATCTGCGCCCGAAGCGGCACACCGGCGCGATACCCACCCTGACGAAGGTCACCGAGCTGCGGCAGCCGCGCGGCGTGATCGGCCAGATATCGCCCTGGAACTACCCCTTCGAGCTGTCCGTCGGGGACGCGCTGCCCGCGCTCGTGGCGGGCAACGCGCTCGTCACGAAGCCCGACACGGAGACGGCGCTGACCGCGCTGTGGGCCCGTGCGCTGCTGATCGAGGCCGGGCTGCCCGAGGACGTGTGGCAGATCGTGCTGGGCGAGGGCCCGGTCGTCGGCCCCGAGGTCATCGAGCGCGGCGACTACATATCCTTCACCGGCTCGACCCGCACCGGACGCGAGGTCGCGCAGCGCGCCGCCGCCAGGCTCGTGGGCTGCTCGCTGGAGCTGGGCGGCAAGAACGCCATGCTGGTGCTCGCCGACGCCGACCTGGACAAGGCCGCGGCCGGAGCCGTGCGCGGTGCCTTCTCCTCCGCCGGCCAGCTCTGCATCTCCATCGAGCGGCTCTACGTGCACGAGTCGGTCGCCGACGACTTCCTGGAGCGGTTCGTCGCCCGTACGAAGGCGATGCGCCTGGGTTCCGCGCTCGCCTACGGCGCCGACATGGGCTCCCTCGTCTCGCAGCGGCAACTGGAGACCGTCTCGCGCCACGTCGACGAGGCCGTCGACAAGGGCGCCACGGTGCTCGCGGGCGGCAGGGCACGCCCCGACATCGGCCCGCTGTTCTACGAGCCGACCATCCTCGACGGGGTCGGCGCGCCGATGGCCGTGTGCGAGGAGGAGACGTTCGGGCCCGTCGTCTCGGTGTACCGCTTCTCCGACGAGGAGGAGGCGGTCTCGCTGGCCAACGCGACGCCGTACGGCCTCAACTCCAGCGTGTGGAGCCGCGACGGCCGCCGCGCCCGCGCCCTCGCGGCCCGGCTGCGCACCGGCACCGTCAACGTGAACGAGGGTTACGCCTCCGCCTACGGCAGTGCCCAGGCGCCCATGGGCGGGATGGGGGACTCGGGGATCGGCCGCAGGCACGGTTCCGAGGGCATCCTCAAGTACACCGAGCCGCAGACCGTGGCCCACCAGCGGGTGCTCCCCATGGCGCCGTCCCTCGGCATGAACGACGAGAAGTACGCCGCCTTCATGAGCGTCTCGCTCAAGGCGCTCAAGGTGCTGCGCTTCCGCTGACCCGCTGACCCGCTGACCCGCTGACCCGCTGACCCGCTGACCCGGAGACGCCGCACCCCGCCGCCCGCTCCCTGTATTGCCGAATATTGCCGACCTGAGCCGCACCGTTTTTTCGGAGGTCCCCCGTGCCACAGGAGAAGTCTGCCCGTAAACAGGGTGATTCGCGTACTTCGTACGACTATGACGTCCTCATCGTGGGGTCCGGGTTCGGCGGCTCGGTCTCGGCGCTGCGCCTCACCGAGAAGGGCTACCGCGTCGGCGTGCTGGAGGCAGGGCGGCGCTTCACGCGCGAGACGCTGCCCAAGAACTCCTGGGACATCAAGAACTACCTCTGGGCACCGGCGCTCGGCCTCTACGGCATCCAGCGCATACACCTGCTCAGCAATGTCATGATCCTGGCAGGCGCCGGGGTGGGCGGCGGCTCCCTCAACTACGCCAACACCCTCTACGTGCCGCCGCCCCCGTTCTTCCAGGACCGCCAGTGGGGCCACATCACCGACTGGCAGGAGGAGCTGAAGCCCTTCTACGACCAGGCCCAGCGCATGCTCGGCGCCCGCCTCAACCCGACGATGACGCCCTCCGACGTCCATCTGAAGGCGGCGGCCGAGAAGATGGGCGCGGGCGACACCTTCCACATGGCGCCCGTCGGGGTCTTCTTCGGCGACGGCGAGGACGCGCGGGGCGAGCGCGTGAAGTCCCCGGGCGGCGAGGTCCCCGACCCCTACTTCGGCGGCGCGGGCCCCTCGCGCAAGGGGTGCACCGAGTGCGGCGAGTGCATGACGGGCTGCCGCCACGGCGCGAAGAACACCCTCAACGAGAACTACCTCTACCTCGCCGAGAAGGCGGGCGCCGTCGTGCACCCGCTGACCACGGTCAGCGCGCTCCAGGAGATCGACGGCGGCGAGGGCTTCGCCGTCACCTGTGTCCGCACGGACAAGCGCAAGGCCGCGCCCCGCGTGCTGCGCTGCCGCAAGGTGGTGGTCGCGGCCGGTACGTACGGGACGCAGACCCTTCTGCACCGGATGAAGGACAGCGGCGGCCTGCCCCGCATATCGGCGCGGCTCGGCGAGCTGACCCGCACCAACTCCGAGGCCCTGGTGGGCGCCCAGACCGTCGCGCGCCGCTACCGCAAGAAGTGGGGTCAGGACAGCGAGCTGGACTTCACCAAGGGCGTCGCGATCACCTCGTCCGTCCACCCCAACGACCACACCCACATCGAGCCGGTGCGCTACGGCAAGGGCTCCAACGCGATGAGCGCGCTGACCACCCTCCAGGTGCGCACGTCGAGCCGTCTCCCCAAGGGGCTGGCGCACGTGGGGACGTGTCTGCGGCACCCCGTGCTGTTCGCGCGCTCGCTCTCGGCGCGCCAGTGGTCGGAGCGCATCATCATCGGGCTCGTCATGCAGACGCACGACAACTCGCTGACCACGTACCGGAAGGACAAGGGCCTGGGCAAGGGCTTGCTCACCGCGCGCCAGGGGCACGGGGCGCCCAATCCGGTGCACATACCCGAGGGCGCGGAGGCCGCCAGGCACCTGGCCGACGAGATCAACGGCTTCGCCGGGACGAACGTCGGCGAGCTGATGAACACGCCGCTGACCGCACACTTCCTGGGCGGCTGCCCGATCGGCGGGGACGCGGACAGCGGCGTCATCGACCCGTACCACCGGCTCTACGGGCACCCGGGCATCTCCGTCGTCGACGGCTCGGCCGTCTCGGCGAACCTCGGTGTGAACCCGTCGCTGACGATCACGGCGCAGGCCGAGCGCGCCATGTCGCTGTGGCCCAACAAGGGCGACGAGGACGCGCGTCCGGCGCAGGGCGAGGCGTACGTGCGGCTCGCGCCCGTCGCCCCGCGCAGTCCGGCCGTGCCCGAGGACGCCTTCGGCGCGCTGCGGCTGCCACTGTTGCCGGTGCCGAGCGTGCCCGCCTCGCGCCCGACGTCGGCCGACGACTCGGCCGCCGCCTTCGAGTCGGCCCCGGCCGCCGAGCCCGAGTCGCCCCCGGCCTCGGCCTCCGCTCCGACACCGGCGGACTGACGGGGCCGGGCGCGGGCGGGGACGGCGGGTGCGGGCGCGGCGGGCGTGGACGTGGAAGCGGGCCGACGGCCGGCACGGGAAGACACGGCCGTCGGCCCGCTGGTCAGGAAGGGGTCGGGCAGACCGATCCGTTCCGCCCCGTCAGCGTCGCCCGTCAGCGTCGCCCGGCGGCGGCGCGACGGCGGGAGACGAGCACCGCGCCCGCTCCGGCCACCATCGCGGCGGCGCCGGTGAGCCCGATCGCGGGCAGCGTGTCCGAGGAGCCGGTCGAGGCCAGCTCGCCGGTGGAGCTGCCGCCGCCGGACCCGGACTTCGCTGGCGTGCTCGCGGGCTTCTTCGCGCCGCCCTGGGGCTTCGCCTCGGGCGACTCCTCGTCCGCGCCCGCGGCCACGATCTCGAACTCGTAGTACTCGCCCGCCGAGACGACGCAGTTGTCCTCCTCGTCGAGGTACGCGCCGACGCTGATCGCGTAACCGGTGCCCGCGGGCGCCTTCTTGTCGACGCTCAGCCGCAGCTCGACCTCGGTCTTCCCGTTCGCGGCGACGCGGGTGCTGCCTATGTGGCCCTCTTCCTCGTCGTCCGCGTCCGTGGAGATGTCCTTCCAGTCGCCGGTCTCCCGGTCCTTGTGCTGGAGGGTGAGGTGCTCGCCGGTGCCCTCGTCGTCCGGCGCGTCCTCCGCGACCGTCGCGGCGAACAGGCCGAACTCGACGGATTCGAAGTCCTTGTCGGAGTTGTTCGTGAGGCGGTACGTGAACGTGTGGAAGCCGCTGCCCGCGACGACCTTGGCGGGCAGCCCGTGCAGGGTGGTGGTGAGGTCGGCGTCCTCCGTCGCCTCGTCGTCCTCGTCCTCGCACAGGTCGCCCGGCAGTTCGCCGGTGCCGCCTCCCGAGGTGCTGTCGCCGGGCTCCTGGCCGCCGGTACCGGCGCTCGTGCCGCCGTTGCCGCCGCCGCCCGTTCCGGTGCTCCCGGTGCTGGTGGATCCGGCGCTGGTGCCGCCCGTACCGCCGGTGTTCCCGGTGCCACCGGTGCCGCCGTTCGCGCCTGTTCCGGCCGTGCCGGTTGAGCCGGTCGAGCCGCCTGTCGCGGCCGAACCCGCGGTCCCGGCCGAGCCCGTCGAACCGCCCGTTCCGGTGGAGCCCGCCGAGCCGGTGGACCCCTCGGTGGCGGTCGAGCCGCCCGTTCCCGTCGAACCGGTGGAGGTGGTGGAAGCGGCGGGGTCGCCGCTGCCGCCGCTGTCAGTGGCGGCAGCCGTGGGCGCGGCCATCAGCGCGGCGGGAACGATCGCGGCGGTCGCTGCCGCGGTCACCAGAGCACGGCGAATCCTCATGGGGCTGACCTCATCCGTAACGACGTGGCGAAGAGACGAAGAAGAGACGCAGCCGTCGCGACGGTGGGGCGCGGTCCGGCTGGAGCAGCAGCGTACGGGCGGATCACGCGTCGCGGCAGGGGTGTGCGGAGTGCCTGTGGGAGGCCCTTGTTCCGCTTAAGGGGGCATCGCGGGACAAAGGTGCAGAGTTGCCCACGCTTCACCAGGTTTTGATGTGTCCTATGTCACAGCACGGCCTGGGTGGCCGGCACGGTGACCGGCACAGCGAAGGGCCCCGGGTGCCGCCGGGTGGGTGGCGGCTTCCTCGGGGCCCTTGGCGGTCAGCGCGGGCTCAGGGCAGCGCCCGCGCTGAGGGCGGCGCCGGGGGGTAGCGCCGCTGGTCGGTACGGCCGGAGGCGGAGAACCGCCGTGGCCCGCCGAGCGGTTGAGGGGTGCGGGACACCTTCCGTGCATCGTGGTGGATGCGCCGCGTGCCGCGCAACCGTTTCGACGGACTCCGTCGCCGCCCTCGTACGGGCCGGGAGCGCCGCGTCGCGAGAGGGCCGGGATCCGCGGAGCGGCCGGTCCCGGGCGTCCCCGCGACCGGCCGCTGTCCCCCCGCCAGAGGCGGGGAGGTGGGTGACCGGGCTGCTGTCCCCTGCTGTCCGGTCACAGCACCGGAGCGAGGTCCCACGACGCTGCCGTCTCCGCCTCACGGGAGACACGGGCGTCTCACGCTCCGGTGTCGCCGCCCCAGTGCAGCCGGGCACCCAGCCGACATCGGGACACCGGGTCCAACGAAGCCCGTCCGGGCCGGTCACGGGCCGTACGGGTGACCGCGGGCGACCGGCGACGTGACGGCGGCACGCTCGGCGGGTGCTCTACAAGGTGCTCTACGGTGCGCTCGACGGGGCCGCCTCGCGGGGCCCCGGCAGGGGGTGCCGGACCCGCTCCGGCTCACAACTGGCCGCGGCACAGCCCCAGGAGGGTCATCGCGAGCTGGGTGCCGGGGCGGCCCAGTTCGGCCCTGTAGTGGTCCAGGACTTCCATCTCGCGGGCGAGGTGGACGCGCCGTCCGCCGGACTCGACGCGGGCGCGCTGGATGCTCTCCGAGACCGCCATCCGCTCCCGTACGAGCGCGAGGATCCTCGTATCGAGCGCGTCGATCCGCTCCCTCGCGCCGCTGATGATCTCCTCCGCCGTGGCGCTGGCGCTCGTGCTGGCTCCGGTGCCGGTGCTGCTGGTGTTCGTCATGGTCCGTCTCCTCGGGCTCTGTCGGAGCCCCGGAGCCCACCCGGCCCGGGAGCGGGAACGACAGACGCCCCGGGCCTTGTGTGGCCCGGGGCGCCTGGGAAGTCGCTTGTCTGTGGTGGCTCAAGCAGCTCGACCATGGCAGCCGGACGGGCCGGTGCCATAGGTAAACCAGAAGCTGGTCTGCTCGAACATGCGGCACAGTATGCCCCCGTGCGCGGGGTGGCCGCCACCCCGCACCGGGCCACCGGGCGGGTCCTCCGGCCCCGGGCCGTGTCAGCGCGTGGAGCGCTCGATCAGCTCGTAGCCCTCCGAACTGCTCTCGCCGACGAGGAGTTCGTACGAGCCGACGGCCCAGAACCGCCCCGTGCGGCCGAGTGGCGCGAGGTCGGTGATGTTGTACGCCTGCGTCGCGCCGCCCGTCACCTTCGCGCCGTCGACCTCGGTCCACCGCTTCCCGTCGTACCGCCAGAACACCGGCGGGCCCTCCCAGCCGTCGGGATCGCCGCTGACCCAGACGTTGCCGCGCCCGTCGCCGTTCACGGCCTGGGGTATCAGCCCTCCGACGGGTCCCGTGACGTCCTTCCAGGAGCGGCCGTCCCAGTGCAGCACCCGGGGCTCGTAGCCCTCCTCGCCGACGGGGGAGGCGTAGCCCGTCGCGTAGACGCTGCGCGCCGACTCGGCGTAGACCTGCGCGAGGCGCAGCCCGGTGCCTGGCACCGGGACCTCGGTCCAGTCCTCGCCGTCCCAGTGCAGCGCGACGGGCCGCGACTCCTGGCCCGCGTACGAGAAGCCGCCCACCGCCCAGGCGTCGTCGGCGGTGCGCGCGTCCACGTCCTCGGCGCTGACGCCCGTGGGCAGGTCCGTCGTCCGCCAGGCGCCGCGCGACCAGGTGCTGAGGCCGTGGTCACCGGCCAGCCAGGCGCGGCCGGGTACGGCGGCGAGTTCGGCGAAGCCCTGCTGGGGCGCGGCGCCGTCGTCCGGCAGGGGGACGCGCTGCCACCTGCGGCCGTCGTAGTGCGCGGCGACCTTCTCGGTCTGGCTCCAGCCGTAGGCCCACACGTCGCGGGGCGAGACGGCGTCCACCGAGTGCCAGTAGTTCACCTGGGGCAGCCCCGCGGTGCGGTCCTGGTGCCAGGTGCCGTCCTTCCAGCGCAGGATGACGCCGTCGGGCACGCTGTCGAAGCTCTGGTGGCCGACGGCCCAGGCGGCGCGCGGGCCCGCCGCTGACACGGAGCTGAGGTGCGCGTTGGTCGAGAGGCCGCCCGCCTCGGACACCTCCCAGGCCGGGGCGTGGCCGCCCGTCGCGGCGGCGCCGGTGGCGGGCGCGACCACGGCCGTCGCGGCGGCGACCGCCGTCAGCGCGACGGCCCTCGCGAACGTCGTGCACGTCCAGGGGCGCGCTCTCCCTCTCCCTCTTGTCCCTCTTGATCTCGCTCTCACGCTCATGCGGTTCCTCTCTGGGTTCTGGGTTCCGGGTGCGGTGCCGTGCGGGGTGGTGTGACGCGTATGACCCCCTGCTACGGGGCGCGGTTGCCCAGAACGGGGCATTCCGGTAGAGGCGATCCGAAGCGGCAATAGCGGGAGGTAAACGGCATCGGTACCGTGGGTGGACCCCGGGTGTACGGACGGCCACCGGGGCCGGGGATCCCCGTCACGGGCCGCCGCGGGCCGTCGCGCGGCCGCGTACGTCGTGGCGCGCACCCGGCAGAGGCGAGGCGGGAGAGAGGGCAGGCGGGCGACCCGCCGGGCCCCGTTAGAATCGAGGTCCACACCCAGCTCAGCTCCACCGCCGAAAGGCAGCTCCGTGGCTCCCACCCCGCCCAGCGCAACGCCCGACACCGTCCTGGTCGTCGATTTCGGCGCGCAGTACGCCCAGCTCATCGCCCGCCGTGTGCGCGAGGCGAGGGTCTACAGCGAGATCGTCCCGTCCACCATGCCGGTGTCCGAGATCCTCGCGAAGAACCCCAAGGCGATCATCCTCTCGGGCGGCCCCTCGTCCGTCTACGCGGAGAACGCACCCTCCCTGGACCGCGCCCTCTTCGAGGCCGGGGTTCCGGTCTTCGGCATGTGCTACGGCTTCCAGTTGATGGCGCAGGCCCTCGGCGGCACCGTCGACAACACCGGCAGCCGCGAGTACGGGCGGACCGACCTCAGCGTCTCCAAGCCCTCCTCGACCCTCTTCGAGGGCACCCCGGCCGAGCAGCAGGTGTGGATGTCCCACGGCGACGCGTGCTCCGCCGCGCCCGAGGGCTTCACGGTCACCGCGTCCACCAGCATGGTCCCGGTGGCGGCCTTCGAGAACGACGAGCTGAAGCTGTACGGCGTGCAGCACCACCCCGAGGTCATGCACTCCACCTACGGGCAGCAGGTGCTGGAGCACTTCCTCTACCGCGGCGCCGGACTCGCTCCCTCCTGGACCACGACGAGCATCGTGGACGAGCAGGTCGAGGCCATCCGCGAGCGCGTCGGCGGCAAGCGCGCCATCTGCGGCCTGTCCGGCGGGGTGGACTCGGCGGTGGCGGCAGCGCTGGTCAACAAGGCCATCGGCAGCCAGCTCACCTGCGTCTACGTCGACCACGGGCTGATGCGCAAGGGCGAGACGGAGCAGGTCGAGAAGGACTTCGTCGCGGCCACGGGCGCGCAACTGCGGATCGTGGACGCCTCGGAGCGGTTCCTGGACGCGCTGGCCGGGGTGTCCGACCCGGAGCAGAAGCGGAAGATCATCGGCCGGGAGTTCATCCGCGTCTTCGAGCAGGCCCAGGCCGAGCTGGTCGCCGAGGCCGACGAGGCGGGCGAGGACGTCGCCTTCCTGGTGCAGGGCACCCTCTACCCGGATGTCGTCGAGTCGGGCGGCGGCACGGGCACCGCGAACATCAAGTCGCACCACAACGTCGGCGGCCTCCCCGAGGACATCGAGTTCGAGCTGATCGAGCCGCTGCGCAAGCTCTTCAAGGACGAGGTCCGCATGGTGGGCCAGGAGGTCGGCCTGCCGGACAACATCGTCCAGCGCCAGCCGTTCCCAGGCCCCGGGCTCGGCATCCGCATCGTCGGCGAGGTCACCAGGGAGCGCCTGGACATCCTGCGGGAGGCCGACGCCATCGCCCGCGAGGAGCTGACGGCGGCCGGTCTGGACCGCGACATCTGGCAGTGCCCGGTGGTCCTCCTCGCCGACGTCCGCTCGGTCGGCGTCCAGGGCGACGGCCGCACCTACGGTCACCCGATCGTGCTGCGCCCCGTCTCGTCCGAGGACGCGATGACGGCGGACTGGTCGCGCCTGCCCTACGACGTACTGGCCCGCATCTCGACGCGGATCACCAACGAGGTCTCCGAGGTCAACCGCGTGACCCTGGACATCACGAGCAAGCCCCCGGGCACCATCGAGTGGGAGTGACCCTGGGGGCCGCCGCGCCCTTGGTCCCCCACCCCTGACGCTGACCGCGCCCGTGCACGGTCACCGGTCACCCACGCGCCGCCACTCGCTCTTTCGGGTGGCGGCGCGTGCGTTTCCGCCTGCCGTGCTGAACGTACGGCCGAGGATCCCGCCCATGGACTCCTGGCCGGTGCCTCCGCCCGAGGGCTACACCGTGGACGATCTGCTGACCCTGAAAGACCTCCCGCCGCGCACCGAGCTGATCGACGGGAGCCTGATCTTCGTGAGTCCGCAGAACGACTTCCACAGCGTCGTCCGTTGTCTGCTGGAGCAGGGCCTGCGCAGGTCGCTTCCCGCCCACCTGCGGGTGCGGAGGGGGATGGCCGTCGTGCTCGACGTGCGGAACGGGGCCAGGCCCGATCTGCTCGTCGTCAGGGCCGAGGCCGTGACCGGCAGGCGGCAGACGCGCTATGACGTGGCGGATGTCGAGCTGGCCGTCGAGGTGGTCTCGCCCGATTCCGAGTCGCGCGATCGCGACACCAAGCCCCACAAGTACGCGCGCGCTGGCATCCCGAACTTCTGGCTGGTGGAGATGGCGGGCGCGGCGGACACCCCGGTGGTGCACACGTATGTGCTCGACCCCGTGAAGAAGGTCTACGAGTCCACGGGCACCCACCTGAAGCAGCTCTCCGTCGACCTCCCCTACGCCATCAACGTCGACCTCACGGAGATCGACCGCCTGTAGGCGTACCTGTAGGTCTCAGCCGTCCCCGTCCCCGTCCGTCTCGGCGTAGATCACCAGGGTGTGGTCAGGCTGTCCGGCTACGTGGAACGCCGTGTACGTGAAGACGGTCGACCCGTGTCGCGGGTGGCGCAGGCGCTTTCGGCCGCCTCGTCTGTCCTGGACGTCGTAGCGCGGCCACCAGGCGCGGACCTCGGCGCTGCCCGCGTGGAGTTCGTCGGTCAGGCGGGCGTAGCGGGGGTCGCCAGGGTGGCGGGCGGATAGGGTGCGCAGGCGGGCGAGCAGGCCGCGGGCCTCCGTCGTCCAGTCGAGGACCACCTCCTTGGCCACCGGTTCGAGGAACGTCCAGCGGGCGAAGTTCGCCGGGCGGTCCTCCGACGCCGTGAGGCCGGGGAACAGCTCGCGCGCCGCGCGGTTGGCGCTGAGCACGTCGTAGGTGCCGTCGATGATGTACGCCGGGTGCGGCTGGAGCAGCAGCGGGACGGCCGCCACCTCGGGGTCGAGCGGTTCGGGTCCGTCCGCCTCGGGCCCGGGCGCGGGCGCGTGACCGGCGAGCTGGAAGAGGTGCCCGCGCTCGTGCCGGTCGAGCCGCAACGTCGAGGCGAGGGCTTCGAGCACCTGGTCGGAGGCGCGGATGTCCCGGCCCTGTTCGAGATACGTGTACCAAGTGGCGCTGATCCCGGCGAGCAGCGCGAGTTCTTCCCGGCGGAGGCCGGGCGTCCGGCGCCGCCCTGTGCGCGGCAGGCCGACCTCCTCGGGGGAGATCCGCTCCCTGCGGCTGCGCAGAAAGGCGCCCAGTTCGTCGCGCCTGTGTGACGGGTTCGGCATGATGGATGGCACCTCTTATTCCAGGATAAACGCGCTCTGTATACCAGGCTAAGGCTGTCGCAGACTGCTTTCGGGCGGGATCCGGAGCGCATGGCTCCCGCCGACGCGATGGAAGAGGGAACCACCACCATGACGGCAGCCGGTACGGAACAGAGCGGGGCCAGGACCGAGGGGATCGAGGGGATCGACGGCAAGGTCGTGGCCGTCACCGGGGCCAGCAGCGGCATCGGCGAGGCGACCGCGCTGCTGCTCGCCCGGCGCGGCGCGCGGCTCGTGCTCGGGGCGCGCAGGACCGACCGGCTCGCGGAGCTGGTGCGGCGCATCGAGGAGGCGGGCGGCACGGCCGTGCACGCCCGTACGGACGTGACCCGGCGCGCGGATCTGCACGGCCTGGTCGACCTGGCCCGCGAGCGGTTCGGACGGCTCGACGTGCTGGTCGGCAACGCCGGGATCGGCCCCATCTCACCGCTCGACGAACTGCGCGTCGACGACTGGGACCGGATGGTCGACGTCAACATCAAAGGCGTGCTGCACGGCATCGGCGCCGCGCTGCCGGTCTTCCGCGCACAAGGCGGCGGCCACTTCGTCACCGTCGCCTCCACGGCCGCGTTCCGGATCGTGCCCACCATGGCGGTCTACGCGGCGACGAAGTTCGCGGTGCGCGCCCTGTGCGAGGGGCTGCGCCAGGAGGCGGGCGACTCCCTGCGTGTGACGACCGTCTCGCCCGGCGTCGTCGCGACCGAGTTCGGCGACGGGGTGACCAGCCCCGGGGCGAAGGCGCTGGTCGGGGACATGCGTGACCGGTTCTCGATCCCGCCCGAGGCCGTCGCGCGGGCCATCGCCTTCGCGGTGGAGCGGCCCGCCGACGTCGACGTGAACGAGGTCGTTGTCCGCCCCACCGCGCAGAGCTGATCCCGGACCCGTCCGCAGACCCGTATCAGTAGGCGAGGGCCCGCGTGTACCGCGTCTCCAGCGCCGTACGCAGCCGTTGCGCGGTTCCCTCGGGCACGTCGCGGTCCTTCGCCCACGCGTCGAACGTCTCGAAGAGCCGCACCCTGGTGTCCAGCAGCCGCGCCACCGCCCGTTCGCCCTTCTCCGGCCCCGTCCCCGGCCCCGGCCCGGCGTCGGGGCGCCGCTGGGCGACGGTGGCCATGGGCGGGCGGCTGGTGACGCGGTGGTCCGCCGCGAGGTACGTGCCCCGGGTGTGGCGGAGTACGGCGCGGTCGAAGGCGGCGAGGTCGGGGACGGTGCCGTCCTCGACGTGCGAGGTCCGGGATCGCGCGAGGACGGCCAGGAAGCCGGTGGTGCGGCTGAACTCGACCTCCGTGCCCATCAACCCGTCGGGCCCGCTGTGGCCCGGCTCCGAGGCGTCGTCGTCCAGGCGCTCCAAGTAGGCCGCGAAGTGGGCGCGTTCGGCGTCGTAGAGGATCGCGTAGGCGTGGGGGTCCGCGACGGCGTGGTGGACGACGGCTTTGAGCCGCTGGCTCGCCTGCGCGACGCTGAAGACCGCGTGCACGTCGCGCCCGTTGGGGAAGGGCTCCGACCAGTTGCCGCTGCCGTCCTCGTAGCGGGCCTCGTCCCGGGTGGCGGTGGGGCGGGGCCAGTCGCGTTCGGCGGGGTAGTCGATGTCGCGCCGGACGTCGCCGATGTAGGCGGCGAGCACGCGGGCGATGTACGGGGCGAGCGCGAGGGGGAAGTCGGCCTCGTCGTACGGGTCCTCTCCGAGGAGGACCACGGCGCCGTGCACGATGCGGGCCTGCGCGGCGGTGTGCGGTTGCGCGTCCCTCGCGTCCCCCGCGTCCCCCGCGTCTCGTGTGTCCCGCGCGCCGTCCGGGGCGCCCGTGGCCGCCGCGACGAGTGCGCGGCCCGCCGCCTCCGTACCCTTCGCGCCCTCGCAGAGCGGCACTTCGCCCGTACGCAGCAGGCGGCGCAGCGGCTCCGTGCGGCGCATGTCCTCGCCAGGGTCGAGCGCGTCGGTGGCCCGTCGCGGGTCGGCGGCGAGCCGACGGGCCGAGTCCGGGGCCTGGCGGCAGGCGCTCGCGGCGTCGGCGTCGCCGCTCAGCGCCGGCACGAGCGCCACGGCGCCGCCGACGACCAGCACGGCGAGGGCCACGGTCCCTGTGGTCAGGGCGAGTCGGGCACGACGCGGAAGGGCGCGGAGGCGGGGGAGCAGCACGCGCCGAGGTTAGCGCCTGTGCGGAGGCGGGCTTGTGGGTGTGCTCATGAATGTAGTACTTCTTATACATGGGCGAGCAGGTGCACAACAGGCTGGCGGTGGTGCGGGCGGAGCGCAAGGTGAGCCGTCAGCGCCTCGCCGAGGCGGTCGGCGCGCACTACCAGACCATCGGCTACATCGAGCGCGGCCAGTACAACCCGAGCCTCGATCTGGCTCTGCGCATCGCCGCGTACTTCGAGCTGCCGGTCGAGGCGCTCTTCTCGCTGGAGCCGTTCCGCTCGCTCACGGACGAGGTCTACGGCAGGAAGCCGTCTGTGAAGACGGCGGCGAAGCCGTCAACGGGGAGGACAGATACGCCATGAACGTCACGCGTCACGACAGGTGGCTGTACCGGACGATGAACGACCCGCGCACCCGCCGCGCCCACGCCACCCGCGCCCGCCGCCGCTTCTTCGTGGCGAGCCACATCGCGCTGACGGCGGTCGCGGCCACGGGCGCGGTGCTGCTCTTCCTGAGCGACGAGCCGTGGTGGTCGGCGGCCGTCCTCGTACCGATGGCGGCGTGGATTCCGGTGACGGGGGTGCTCAACGCCAGCACGCGCGGCCTGCTGGAGCTGCGCTCCCGCGCACTCGACGAACGTCAGCTCGCCGAACGCGGCGAGGTCCACACCCGCGCCCACCGCCTCACCCTGGGCGCGATGACCACGGCGCTGCTGGGCTTCTTCGTCGTCGCGACGCTGCTCGACGTCCCGTTCCACGGCCTCTCCGTCCCGCTCGCGGTCACGTCCTTCGCCGTGCTCCTGCTGCACTGGCTGGCGCCGCTGTGGGTGGCGGTGCTGCGGGTGCCCGACGAGGCGGGCGAGTACGAGGACGAGGAGTACGAAGGGTTCCAGGGTGCGACGGCCTGAACCGGCGAGGTCATGGGCTGGTCGTGACCGGGACCTTCCGTGCGCCGCGCGCCGCCCGGAAGGCGGCGAGCCCGGCACCGCTGCCCCGGTCGCTGGCTGATTCGGCGCGCGCGGTGCGGCAGCCGGGGCACTGTTCCTCGTCGCCGACGGGTGTGAAGAGGAGGGGCTGCGTATGCGGGCCCGCGCACTCCCGCATGGCGGCGACGCGGGGTTCCGGAGGCGGCGGCCCGGCCGCACCGTCCGGCACCGCTGGCAGCGCGTGTTCCAGCCGCCAGCGCAGGGCCCCGAGCGGCGAACGGGCCCGCTCCAGCCCGGAGACGAGCGTGCGACGTAACTCGGCGGCGGGCAGGCCGAGCGCGAGCCAGGGCGCGACGAGCGGGGCCCAGCGCCGTGCCTTGGCGACAGGCATCGCCAGGTGCGGCGCGGCCCGTCCGAGCGAGAGCAGCAGCGCTTCGGCCTCGGCCTCGGCTTCGTGTCCGACGTCGGGGTGGGAGGTGTTCTCCTCGGGTGTTCTACGGGGTTGAGGGGCGGGTTCCCGACCGGTCGGCGCACCGGCGGCCGGTGTGACGGCTGCCGGATACCGCGCCGCGTGCGCTTCCTCGGGCGAGAGCGGCACGTTCGCGACGAGCTGCACCGTCGTCCACCGCCCGCCCTCACCCTGGCAGCGCCACTCGTACAGGTAACACTCGGCGCGCAGCTGGGACTTGGCCCGCTGGAACGCGATCTTCCCGATCCCGGCGCGTTCCGCCGTCTTCCACAGCGGTTCGTCGGAGCCTTCGGGGAGGGAGAGTTGCCAGGCCAGAAGCCGTACGGCGTTCGCGGACAGGCGCGGGTGCCGGATGATGTCGTTCGGCAACTGGGAGTAGAAGCGCGTAGGCGCGATAACATGCCGGTGCATCCCAGGGTCCTCCTTGAACCTGGTGATGAAGGCCCCCGACCCGGTGTTGGTAGCACCGACGGGGGCCGCCTCATTGACGAAATGAGACGAGCTGACAAGCGGCAGAGTACACGGCGCGTGAGGCCGTGGCGACACATGGTCACGTACCGTAAAACCCGCCCCTGAACTGCCGCTTTCCCGACGGCGGAGGAGACTCCGGCTGCTCAGTAGTCCGTGATGTCGAGGGCGCTCTCCACGAACGTCCACACATTCGTGTACGGGTCCCATCGGCACGGATCGGGGTGCTGGTGCTGCGCGTTGATGCGTTTCGCGTAGCTCTTGGCCTGCTGGTACCCACCGAGCACCTGACCGGCGCGTACGTGCTTCACCAGGTTGTCGTCGGCCTTGGCGATCGTCGGACCGTAGGTCTGCGGGAAGCCGTTCTGCCCACGCAGCTTGTCCCGCGCACCGTTGCACACGCCTGCGAAGGTGCTGGTGTAGTTCTGGTAGTGGAGGAGCCGCCACAGCTCAAAGCAGGGATGTGAGTACGCCACACCGATCTGCTCCCGCTCAGCGAGGGCGACGGCCTCTCTGACGAACTTGTGCTCGTCGCGGTCGAAGAGGCACCACACCTGTGGCCAGCGGTCGTCGTCCTCCGTGAGCTTCGCCTTCCTCGCCTCACGTCGCACCCCGTGCGCGAAGGCAACGGCATCCTCGACCATCGGTATCGGCTTGCGGTCCCTGGGCGTCCGGAACTCGCAGATGACGTCGAGCCCCGGAGTGCCGCGCGTCCCGTGGGCGCGGACGATCTCGGCGTACTCCTCTTCCGTCACCTCGCCCTCGGCGAAGACGTACACCTCTCGTGCGCGCTTCCCTCGCCGCTCCCGCCGCTGTCGGTGAGCGTTGTCCTCTCCCCGTTTTCTGCCCATCAGGAGTTGTCGGCCCCCGTCGCGTGCTGGATTTCCTCCGTCATGCGCAGGCTGCGGCCGAGCTTCCCCGGAGGGAGCCGTGGGACGCCGCCGAAGGCCCCCGCCAGGTAGGAGTCGGTGAGGTCTTCCTCCACGCCCGGCTCCACATCGGCCACCGGGTACAGCTCCGTGCTGCCGTCCTCGGCCTTCTCCGTCAGCCAGATCTGTCCCGGATCGAGCAGCCGGCCGCCCCTGGGCAGGCTCAGCAACGAGGCGTCGTGCGAGGTGAAGACGAGTTGGGCACCGTTGACGTTCACCGAGGGGGCCTGGAAGAGGCGGACGACCTCGGCGGCCATCTTCGGGTGGAGGCTCGCGTCCAGTTCGTCGATGAGGAGGACCGCTCCGTCGTCCAGCGCGAGCAGTATCGGGCCGATCAGCGCGAACCAGGAGCGGGTGCCGAAGGACTCGTGCGCCCAGTCGATCGCGACGGCCTCACCGCTGTCGCCACTGTGCAGCAGCTCGACTCTCGGCCGCTCACCGGGTTTCCGCTCGACCTTCGCCTCGCGGATGCCGAGATCGGCGACGCGGAGCAGTTCTTCGATGCGCTCGCGGTCGTGCCTCTCCAGCAGTCGTTCCGCCGTGTACGCCTCGCGCTGATGGTGTTCCGTCGCCGGGGCGACGTCCCGGAGGTTCTGCTGGAACCACTGGAAGACCGGTGTGAGCTGCGGGTGGTTGTCGTTGGCGGCGCGGGTGAGGAGGAGGGCATCGGGGCGGGTGGTGTCCGCCAGGCGGGCGCGGTCGCGAAGCCGTCCGCCGGGGAAGTCGAACTCCCGGTCCCGGGCCGCGTCGCGGTCGAACCAGACCTGGCGCCGCCCCTTGGGGTAGGCGTGCAGCCACTCCGACTCCACGCGGCGGTCGCCCAGTTCGAAGCCGTAGGTCCAACGGACGCCGGTGCCGGAGAGGACGAAGTCCGCCTCGTAGAAGGTGCTCTCGGCCGCGTGCTTCCGGTCGAGCAGGAACGGCTCGCGCGGGATGCGCTCGTGCGCTGTCCAGCTCGCGTACGAGGTGAGGACCGCCTCCCGCATGTCGGCCAGGGCGTCGAGCACGTTGGACTTGCCGGAGGCGTTGGCGCCGAAGATGCCGAGCACGGGGAAGACGGGGAGGCTCTTGCCGTCGGACAGTCCCAGTTCTCGCGTCATGGCGCTCGGCTCATCGGGTGGCGGGACGAAGGCAAGCGTCTGCTCGTCACGCAGTGACCGGAAATTGGCCACGCGGAACTTCAGCAGCATGCGCCCTCCTCTCCGCTTTCCGCCCGTTTCCGCCCGTCACTGTGCGTCCGCGCACAGAGTAGCGGCGTGATCAGGGCTCCGCGAGGCGAAGCACGGAGCAGGGCACGGAGCCGTTCACAAGGCGGAACCGTTCACGGAGGGCTACACCAGCCGACGTGCCGTCGCCCACCGCGTCAGTTCGTGGCGGTTGGAGAGCTGGAGCTTGCGGAGGACCGCCGAGACGTGGGACTCGACCGTCTTGACGGAGATGAAGAGCTGCTTCGCGACCTCCTTGTACGCGTAACCCCGTGCGATCAGCCGCAGGACCTCGCGTTCGCGCTGGGTGAGGCGGTCCAGGTCCTCGTCGACGGGCGGGGCGTCCGTGGAGGCGAAGGCATCCAGGACGAAGCCCGCCAGGCGCGGGGAGAAGACGGCGTCGTTCTCGGAGACGCGGAAGATCGCATCGACGAGATCCGTGCCCGTGATGGTCTTGGTGACGTAGCCACGCGCGCCGCCCCGGATGACGCCGATGACGTCCTCGGCCGCGTCGGACACCGACAGCGCGAGGAACCGGACGGGCTCGTCGGCGGCCATCAACGGGGCGCAGCGGCGCAGCACTTCGACGCCCCCGCCGCCCGGGAGGTGGACGTCGAGCAGGACGACGTCCGGGCGGGTGGCGCCGATGACGCTGACCGCCTGGTCCACGTCCCCGGCCTCGCCGACCACATCGACGCCCGTCGTCTCCGTACGCCCGATCTCGGCCTGGACGCCCGCGCGGAACATCCGGTGGTCGTCCACCAGGACGACCCGCACGCGACGCCCCGCCGCCGGACCCGGCGCGCTCGCGTCCGCCGCGTCCCCGGCGGGCTCGCCGGACGTGCCCGCCGGGGTGCCTGCTGTCTCGTCGCTCACGAATCCGTCGCCCTCTCCATCTCCAGCTCCACCTCTGTCCCCTCGCCCGGCGCCGACCGCACCCGTGCTGTGCCCCCGTTGCGCTGCATGCGGCCGATGACCGACTCGCGTACGCCCATACGGTCCGCCGGCACGGCGTCGAGATCGAAGCCCGGGCCACGGTCCCGTACGGAGACGAAGACCGTGCGGCCCTCCACTTCCGCGAAGACCTGGACGGCGCCGCCCTCGCCACCGTACTTGGCGGCGTTCACCATCGCCTCGCGCGCGGCCTGAATCTGGGCGCCGAGGCGCTCGTCCAGGGGGCAGTCGCCGACGCAGACGACCTCCACGGGGACGCCGTGGTAATCCTCCACCTCCGCCGCCGTCTTGCGTACGGCCTCGGCCAGTGTCGAGGGCTCCTCGTCCTCGTCGTCCTTGCCCGTGCCCTCCGGGCGGTACAGCCAGGCGCGCAGCTCGCGCTCCTGGGCGCGCGCGAGGCGGGCGACCTCGCGGGGGTTCTCGGCGTTGCGCTGTATCAGGGTGAGGGTGTGCAGCACGGAGTCGTGCACGTGCGCGGCCACTTCGGCACGCTCCTGCGCGCGGATACGCATCAGCCGTTCCTCGGACAGGTCCTGCATCATCCGTACGAGATACGGGCCCGCGAGCAGCGCGACCCCGACCAGGATCGCCAGCGCCGCCTGGAGCACGGGCCCCAGGTGCCGGGCCGAGCCCTGGACGACGACGATGCCGCTGACCCCGACCGCCACCAGCAGCACGCCCGCCGCGCCGCGCGCGATCGGCAGCAGCCGCTTGCGGCGGCTGACCTCCGCCCAGTGCGCGCGCCGCGCGTTGTCCGCCTGGCGCCAGACGAGGATGACGCCGAGGCCGATCAGCAGCAGCGGCCACAGATAGGTGTTGGCCCGCCCGAACTGGAGGCTGTCGCCGACGATCACCATGACCGCGATCAGCGCCAGCATGGCGAATATCTGGCCCTTGTCGGGCTTGCGCACGCGCCGTCTGCGCTTGCCGTCGGCCTCTACGGCTATCCCGAAGGCTCCCGATCCCGCCGCGCCCGCGCCCGCGCCGCCAGGACGCGTGCGGCCGCCCGCGACGCCGCCGGTGCCCAGCGGCACGACGAACCAGAAGGCGGCGTAGAGCAGCGCGCCAAGGCCGTTGGCCACGCACAGCGCCATGAAGACGATGCGTACCCAGGAGACGGGCAGCCCGAGGTGCCCGGCGAGCCCGCGTGCGACGCCGCCGAGCATCCGGCCCTCGGCGCTGCGGTAGAGCTTGCGCAGCGGCGGCTCCTCGGGGAACGCCGTGGGCCCGGCCGCCGCCGTGCGGGCGGCGCCCCAGGACGGCGCTTCGGTGCTGTTACGGCTGGTGGGCATCGCGCCTCCTCCGGCAGGTCGGGGACTCCCCGGCACTGTGGCCGTGGGGGAGGCCGGGCGAAGGGCGGGAGGTCATGCATCGATCGTCACACGTGTGTGCGGGTCGGGGCATCAGGGTCGGCCCCTGACGAGGCCCCTAGGTTTTCGCCCGTCCGTGCGCGTACGGACCCGTACGGGCGTCGGCCCGCGAGCGGAACGCGGATCTCAGGGACGCGTCCGGGTCGGCCCCGGATGTCAGGGGCGCGTGCGGGGAGCGAACATAGCCGTATGACCGACGACCAGCAGCCGCGCCCTGGCCCGGGGCCCTCGCGTGAAGAGAGGGGCGAGGGCACCGAGGGTGCCGAGCGCACCGCGGCCGGAACCCGGTGGCCCGGCTGGGGAGAGCCCGGCGCGGCAGCGGCGGGGGAGGAGCCGGAGGAGCCCCGGCGCAGGCTGCGCCGCGGGCGCAAGCACAAGGTCGTCAGCGGCGTGTGCGGCGGCCTCGGCCGCTATTTCGACCTCGATCCCGTCATCTTCCGCGTGCCGCTCGTCGTGCTCTCCGTCGTCGGCGGCCTCGGGCTCATCTTCTACGGCTTCGCCTGGCTGTTCATCCCCGCCGAGGGCGAGAAGGAGAACGAGGCGCGGCGGCTGCTGTCCGGGCGCGTGGAGGGCACGTCGCTGTCGGCCGTGCTCGTCGCGCTCGTCGGCTGCGGCCTCTTCCTCGCCTCCCTCGGCAACGGCAGCATCATCTTCTCCCTGATGCTGGTGGCGGCGGTCGCGGGCGCCGCGTACTGGTCGCAGCACAGGCGCCAGGCGGAGGCGGCCGAGGCCGAGGGCGCGCCCGTCGATCCGACGACCGCGCACGCCGTCGCCGACGCACCCCCCGAGACCCAGGCCCCGCCCGCCCCCTCCTTGCCCTCGTGGTGGCGCGAGCCGCTGACGAAGGACGGCTCGGGCAGGAACTCGGGGCCGTTCGGCACGGGGAACTTCGACTACTGGCGGGACACCGGCTATCTCTGGGGTCCCGACGGCGACCCGTACACCGACTCGGATCCGACCGCGTTCGTGCGGCGCAGGCGCGGTGACCGGCAGTCGATCGGCGGGCTCGTCCTGTGCCTGGCCGTGCTGGCGGGCGCGATAGGCACATCGGCGACGTGGGGCACCCGCTCCCTCAGCAGCAGCCTCACCCTCGGTCTCGGCCTCGCGCTCGCGGTCTTCGCGCTGGGCCTGGTGATCAGCGCGTTCGTCGGCCGCGTCGGAGGCGGCACGATCCTCTCGGTCGTCCTCACGGCCGTACTGCTCGCGGGCGCGGCGCTGCTGCCCAAGGACATCGGCACGGACTGGCGGGACAGCCACTGGAAGCCGGGCTCGGCCTCGGCGGTCAGACAGGAGTACCGCACAAGCAGTGGCGAGGCCGAACTCGATCTCAGCGAACTGAAGCTCAAGGAGGACGAGACGATACGCACGGGGGTGCGGGCCGGGGCCGGTCAGCTCAAGGTCGTCGTCCCCGCGAGCGCCGAGGTCCGGCTCGACGCGCACGTGGGCGCCGGAGAGATACGGCTGCCCCTGAGCTACGACCCCGACGGCGGCCCCGTCCGCTACGACTCCGCCGGCGGCCTCGCCAAGCACCGCCAGACGACACTGGAACCCTTCGACGAAGCCGAGTCCGAGTCCGACGGGTCCGGAGCCCGGGCCGAGAACGGGGAGGAGGGCGAGACCAAGGCCAAGGGCACGCTCGATCTGAGCCTGCGCCTGGGCGTCGGACAGATAGAGGTCGTGCGCGTGCTGCCCTCCGGCGAACGCTCCGACGGCGCGCCCCAGGAAGTCGTCCCCGGGGCCGGGCAGTGGGAGGGTGCGCGATGACGCGTCACCTCGTGCGGCACCGGTTCGAACCGGCGCGGCTGCTGCTCGGGCTCGTCCTGCTGGGCGCCGCGCTCGCCTACGTCATGGACGCGCTCGGCGAGTGGACGGTGCCCCTGTGGGTGCTGCTGGTCCTGGTGCCGTTCGGGCTGGTCCTGGCCGCGTGTACGGCTCTGGTCACGCTGATGGTCCGCCGCCGCGCGCGGAGGCGCGGCAAGGGGGCGCCGCCCCTGGGCCAGATGCCCATGGACACCCTCCGCGAGGGCTACGGCTCCTCGCGGGACGCGGGCGCGCGGGACGGCTGAGTCTCCCGTCGAGAACGGGCGGGCGACGGCCCCGTCGGCTCGCTCCGTCAGCCGAAGATCTGCTGGCCTCTCCTCCGGCGCCGGAGGGCGAGGAGGGTGTCGAGGGAGTACATGGGGGCGCCGGCCATGATGAGGGGGATCCAGGCCATGAGGTACGGCAGGTCGTTGCCGTAGTAGTAGGGGTCGCTCGCCCAGCTCACCGTCAGCCACAGCGTGAGCGAGATCAGCGCGCCGCCCAGCGCGGCCACCCGCGCCCAGAGCCCGAACAGCGTGCCGAGCCCCACCGTCAGCTCGCCCACCGCGATGGCGGTCCCGAAGCCCTCCGGACTGTGCTGCGCGAGATCGACCAGCGCGGGCACCGCCGCCGCGTCCCGCACGGAGTCCAGCATCTCGGCCAGCGATCCGGGCCCGCCCCCGGAGAGGAAAGCGGAGTCCGTGAGCTTGTCGAGTCCCGCGTAGACGAAGGTGACGCCCAGGAAGAGCCGCAGAGGCAGCAGCGCGTAGCGCGACGCCGTGGCCCGCAGCCCCATGGGCCCGCCCCCGACCGGTCCGTCGAAGCCGCTGAGCGTCCTGGGGCCCTCGTCGTCGCCCCTACGATCCGCCAGTGACATACACGTACCGCCTTCCGCGAAGCCCGCAAGTGCGTTCGGTGTTTCGGTGTGCGGAGGCGATTCTTCCCGTACCGACTCCACCCAAGGCAAGTACGGAACCGAGAGTCGTCCGACTCAAACCGATTGCTCACGGCGGACCGGAGCACGTGCGGCATCCCTCGCTCCCGCCGCACGCCCCCCCCCGTAGGGCCGGGCCTGGACGGGTGACTAGTCGACGACGTCGATCGGGTAGCGGTTCGTCTCCACGCCCGCGGCCGTGACGACCTGCACGTCGACGCGTCCCGGCTCGACCTCCACGGGAACCGGAACCGTCAGCACATCGTCGGCGGGACTCGTGAAGCCCCCGGCGACGGGAATCATCGGGACGTTGACGTGGACGGGCCCGATGCGCACGACCATGCGGGAGAGGCGGTCGGCCGCGCCCGCGCCCGGCGGGACGAAGCCAGCGCCGCGGATCTCGATGTCGTCGCCGGTACGGATGGGCGCGTGCAGATCGCCGACCTCCCGCGCCCGCACGACCGAGAGCACCACGGGCCGCCCGCCCTCCGCGTACTTGCCCGCGAGATACGTCGCGGTGGAGACGACGACCAGCAGCGCCAGGCTCCAGGGAAGATCGGGGAGGCGCTCGGGCTGACGGGCGAGCCGAACGGCCGTGAAGAGCAGCGCTACGGCGTTGACCAGCACGTACTGCACATCGGAGAAGGAGCCGCGGCCCGCGTCGTCGGTGAGGAGGTCGGCCGCGCGGGGGCGGTCGGCGCGCACCTTCTGGAGCCGCTGGCCCTGCACGCGGACGGTCACGGTCCTGCGCACGAAGACGGCCACGGCGCAGGTGAGCGCGAGCACCGTCACCAGTCCGGCGCCGCGCGCCAGGCCCAGCCCTTCGAGCAGGGCGCGCCGGTCCGCGGCACCGCCGGTGCCCGCGAGTTCGAGTGCGAGGACGAGGACGTCGAAGGCCACCAGCAGTACCCAGGCGGCGGCCACGGTGCGCGAGGTGGACAGTCGGTTGTCCTCGCCGATGAGGGGCGCGAGGGCGCCGCCGCGGGCGCGGTGCAGATACGCGGCGGCGGTCAGCAGCCCGCCCGCCGCCAGGGCCGCGAGCAGGGAGGCGCCGCGCGCGAGGGACCAGCCCGCGCCGATCGCGGTGAGGAGCTGCCCGAGAAGCAGCACGCCGACGGCCGCCCAGACGCCGATGACCGTGTGCCGCCACAGCCGCGCGAGCCAGGCGGCGCCCTCCTCGCGGGCGCGGTCTGAGACGGCGCGGGCCGACTCGGTCAGTTCGTCGGAGACCCACTGGCGCGAGGCGCCAGGGGAGTGCGCGAGCGCGGCGGGCACGCCCTCGCCGGAGGCGAGCGCGTCGCGGCGCCGGGCGAAGGCGGCCAGGGCGCGGCGGTGGCCCTCGCGGGCGCCGTGGGGGCAGTCGCCGCAGGTGCAGTTGGAGTGGTGGGCGCCGTCGGCGCTGTCGTCGCGCGCTTCGCCGCCGCCGTAGCCCTTGGGCGGGCCGCCGTGGCCTCCCGGGCCGCCGGGACCGCCGGGACCGCTGGGGCCGCCCGAACCGCCCGCACCGGTGCGGGCGCTGCTGCCGGTACCGCCCGTGCCGCCCGAACCACCCGTACGAGCGGAACCGCCCCTATCGCTGCCCGTACCGCCGGGGCCTTCGTGCGCCCCTGGACGGGGGCCTTCGTCGCCCGCGCCCCTCGCGCCGTCCCGTGCCGAGTCCACGGCCACTGCGCCACCCAACCTCTCAACTGCCTTGCGATGAAAGGGGATTGTGCCTTACGGGCGGGGCCGTCAGCTCAGCAGGTCCGGTTCTTCACGAGTGATGCCGGTGTAGAGGGATTGGTAGTTGATCCACGCGACGAGATCACTGCCGATCTGTTCGCGGGTCGCCACCGCGTTCCTGTGGTCGATGAGCACGGGCTTGCCCGCCGCCTTCGCCGCGAGCTGGATGCCGCACGCCCGCTCCATCTGGTGGAACCACCACGCCGCCGCGTCCACCGTGTCCCCGACCGTCAGCAGTCCGTGATTGCGCAGGATGACGCCCTTGTACGGGCCGAGCGCGGAGGCGATGCGGCGGCCCTCTTCGGCGTCGACGGCGACGCCCGTGTAGTCGTTGAGGAGCGCGTGATCCTCGTAGAAGGCGCATGCGTCCTGGGTGATCGGATCGAGCAGCTCGCAGAGCGCGGAGAGGGCGCGGCCGTGCGCGGAGTGGCTGTGGGCCACGGCGACGACGTCCGGGCGCGCCTGGTGCACCTGTGAGTGAACGACGAACGCCGCCTGGTTGACGTGGTAGCGGCCCTCGACGACCTGTCCCTCCTCGTTGGCGAGGACGAGATCGCTGACGGTGATGTGCTGGAACGGCATCCCGAACGGGTTGACCCAGAAGCAGTCCGTGAACTCCGGGTCCCTGGCGGTGATGTGGCCCGCCACGCCCTCGTCGTACCCGAACCGCCCGAACAGGCGCAGCGCCGCCGCGAGCCGTTCCTTGCGGTGCCGCCGCTCCTCGGCGACGGACTGGTGCTCCGGGGGCATCGCGAAGTGGAGCTGGTCGGTGGGTATCGGCGTCGGGCGCGTCGAGGGCGTGGACGACGACGTGAAGTCCAAGGGGCGGGTGGTGTGGTGGTCGGGATGTGAGGGGCGAGAAGGGTGCGAGGGGTGAGAGGGGTGCGTCATGCGGCTGCTCCTCCTGATCAGGGCCGTACGGGAGCGGAAGCTACCTGGGGGTAGCGCAAGTGACCAGGGGTGCGCCCGGATCTCTGACATGTCCCCGCTATGCTGCGCGCTCCGCGCCGCCCCCGGGGCAGGCGCTCACACATCAACGGGAGGGACGGCTCGTGAGCAGCCGCCAGATCAGCAAGATGCTCCAGCAGATCGCCACGCAGGACGACGTCACGGTCGTCAGCCGCATGTCCTCGGTGAAGAAGCTCGCCAGGCTGGCGTTGATCGCCGAGCAGTTCGGCTTCCAGTACGGGGACGCCGCGCAGACCGGCGCCCAGAACGGCAGCACGGCGATGCTGCTGCACCGCGACCCCAGTCCCGCGGCCCAGCAGCGCGCCGCGGCCAACATGGCCCGGTTTCCGCAGGCGGGCAACGGAGGCGATCTGCCCGGCATGCAGCCCGGCGGCAAGCTCAAGCCCCTCCCCGAGGCGGCCGACCACCTCGAACTCCTCAAGGCCCGCATCAACTTCGACCTGACCGGCAAGAGCGCCGAGAAGCGGATGCTGGCCGGGGCGGCGGGGCTCACCGTGATGATGGTGCTCGGGCTGGTGCGGGACGCGCTTCAGGACGACGCGCTCGTCTACGGCGTCATCGGCTACGTCCTGCTGATGCTGCTCCTCGGTGCGGGCTTCTTGTGGACGCGGCAGCGCAACGCGAACTTCGCGGCCCGCCTTGAGGCGGCGGGCTTCGCGCGCGTACGCGACGAGAACGGCCGCAGCCGCTACCTCCCCCCGGGCGCGCAACTCCCTGGTCACGCGAACCCGTTCGGCAGCGGGGCGCCCGTGCCGCCGCAGGCGTACGGGGCACCGCCTGTCGGGCAGCAGCCCGTTCAGGGGCAGCAGCAGGGGCAGGGGTACTTCGGAGCGCCGAGCGCGTGAGTGCGTGCCCCTGAGTGTGCTTCGCGGGCTTGAGTGTGTTTCGCGGGCTGCGGGTGCGCGGTGGCTGGTCGCGCGGTTCCCCGCGCCCCTGGCGGGCGGGGCGGGACCGTCCCGCTCATGCCGGGCGGGTCGCTCCGGAGAAGGGCATTTCGTCGATCGGGGCGACCCGTACCGGCGCGCCGGGGCGCGGGGCGTGGATCATCTGGCCGTCGCCGATGTAGAGCCCGACGTGGCTGACGCTGCCATAGAAGAAGACCAGGTCACCGGGCGCCAGCCCTGACCGGGGGATGTGGCGGCCCGCGTCGATCTGCGTGTACGTGGTGCGCGGCAGCGAGACACCGGCCGCCTTCCACGCGGCCTGGGTGAGCCCGGAGCAGTCGTACGCGTCGGGCCCCGTGGCGCCCCACACGTACGGCTTGCCCAGCGCGCCCCGCGCGAAGGAGACGGCACGGGCGGCGCGCGAGTCGGGGGCCACGCCCGTGGCAGGCGCCGTGGCCTCACGGGCGCCGTCGCCCGAGCCGCCGCCCGAGCGGTCGGCCCGCGCCGTCCCGTCGGAACCGTCGGAACCGTCAGGGCCTTCGGGCACGCCGCCGTGACCGTCGTCGCCCAGCACCTCGGCCCGTTTCTCCGGCGTCAGCCGGTCCAGCAGCTTCTCCGCCTCCCTGAGCTTGCCCTGAACGGTGCGCTTGTGGCGCCGCGCGCTGTCGGCCGCGCTCTTGAGCGAGGTGGCCGTCCCGGCCGCCTCCTCCCGGAGCTGCCGCACGCCGCGCGCCTGCTCGCCGACGCGCCGCACGGAGTCGGCCTGCCGCGCACCCGCGCGCTCGGCGACGGCCGCACGCTCCAGGTAGTTCTCGGGGGAGGAGGAGAGCGCGAGCTGGAGCGACGGGTCGACGCCGCCACTCCGGTACTCGGCCGCCGCGTGCGCGCCCAGCGCGTCCCGCGTCGCGTTCAGCCGCTCCTGCTTGCGCGCCGCCTGGTCGCGCAGTTTTTCCAGCTCCTCCGCCGCCTCGTCGGCCTTCTCCTTCGCGCCGTTGTACGCCTCGGTGGCCTTCTCGGCCTCGTGGTGCAGCTTGTCGACCTTCGCCTTCACCCGGGCGGTGGAGCCGGGGCGGGGGTCGGCGTGGCCCGAGCCCTGGAACGCGGTGGTGCTCGCGGCGGCGGCGAGCGCGAGGGTGAGCGCCGTGCGCGCTGCGGGTCCGGTGAGGGGGCGGGGCTTGGGCTTTCGGTGCGAGGCCATGGTGCGGCCGTCACTTCCTTCGCGTCGCGTCGCGGCCGTACACCGTGCGGCGTCGCGTGCGACGCCTGTACGTCCGTCGAGGTGGGGATCCGGCGGCGGACCCGCACAGGGGGGACGAGCCGCCGCCGGATCTCGGCGGGGCGGCCGGGCCTCGCACGGGGCGGACCCGGCCACCTGGACGAGGACGCTAAACCTGCCCTGTGCGGCGAGGTGTGGGGTTGACCGGGACTGCCCGGGACTGTCCGCTTTCGTCCATGCGGCGCGTGCGGGCGTGAGCGGGGGCGCCCGCTACGGAACGGGAACCGGCGAGACCGTGACCGATGCGGGCGATCGGCGCACCCTGGCCGTCGGGCGGTGCTAGGGGGTGTCTTCAACGTAGCGTCGTCCGGCCGTTAGGCCAGACGGGACGTTGAAGACACCCCCTATGAGCCGGGCTACGCTCCGGGCCATGGACGTCCTCATCAACCTCTTCGTCTGCCTGCACATCGTGGGCATCGCGGCCCTGCTGGGCGGCTTCTTCTTCCAGATGGGTGCCCTGCGCTCCGGCACGGCGCGGATGCTGCCGGGCATGCTGCACGGCGCGCTGACCATGCTCGCGACGGGCATCGTCCTCGTCGGCCTCAATCAGGCGGACGACCAGCCCGTGAACAACGTCAAGATCGGGATCAAGCTGGCGCTGCTGGTGGTGATCCTGGGGCTGGTCTACGTGAAGAGGGACGAGGAGAAGGTCCCGTCAGCGCTGCTGGGCACGGTCGGCGCCCTGACGACCGTCAACATCTTCATCGCGGTGCTGTGGACGTGAACGGCGGCGCGTAGTCCCTCGATCCGCGCGCCCCGGAGGCCCCGGGACGCCCCGGGCGCGCGAAGGGGCGCGGCGCACCCGCTGGTGCCTCCGCGCCCCGTCGACGTACTCCCGCGACGTACTCCCGTCGAGCGCCCCGCGTCAGGCGGGCCGGACTCCCGAGTGGAACGGCATGTAGTCGATCGCCTCGTACTTCACGTCGTCGCCCGGCTTCGAGGCGTGGATCATCTGGCCGCCACCCACGTAGATGCCGACGTGGCTGACGTCGTCGTAGAAGAAGACCAGGTCTCCGGGGCGCAGGTCCGACTTGGCGACCCGCGTGCCGACCTTCACCTGGTCGTACGTGGTCCGGGGCAGGGATATCCCCGCGCTCTTCCAGGCGTCCTGGGTGAGCCCCGAGCAGTCGTACGAGTTGGGCCCCGTGGCGCCCCACACGTAGGGCTTGCCGAGCTGCTGCTTGGCGAAGTCGATCACCTTCGCGGCCTTGGCCGAGTACGAGCCGCCCGACGAACCGGAACCAGAACCGGAACCTGAGCCCGAGCCCTCGGAGGAACCCGACCCGTCGCCCTGTTCCCGCTTCTGGCGCTCGGCCGCCTCACGGCGCTCCGCCGCGGCCCGCTCGGCCGCCTCGCGCCGCGCCTCGGCCCGCTTCTCGCGCTCGATCTGCGCCAGCCGCGCCTTCTCCTTGGCGGTCAGCTTCGACAGCAACTGCCGCGCCTCGGCCAGCTTCGACTGCACCTCGCGCTTGCTCTCCTTCAGCTCCTTCTGTGAAGAGGAGAGCGATTCCAGCTCGCGCGTCGCCTCGGCGCGCTTCTCGGTGGCTGCCTTCTGCCGCTTCTCGTAGTCGTCGACGGCCTCCTTCTGGCGGCCGGTCATGCGGTCCAGCAGGTGCGTCTGCGCGAAGAAGCTCTGCGGGTCCTCGGTCAGCAGCAGCGTCGCGGTCTGCGAGATGCCGCCCGTGCGGTACTGCGCGGCGGCGAAGTTGCCGAGGACGCGGCGCGACTCGTTCAGCTTGTCGGTGCGCTCGGCGACCTCGTCGAGCATGCCGTCGGTCTTCTCGCGCTGTGCGTCGGTCTTCTCCTTGGCCGCGTTGTACTTCTGCGTCGAGGCGCCCGCCTGCTGGTAGAGCTTGTCGACCTTCTGCTTGACCTCTTCGACCGACTGCCGTCCGCCGCCGCCCCCGCCGTCGTCCGAGGGCGAGGCGGTCGCGCTCTGGGAGAGCAGGGTGACGGACGCGAGGGCCGCGGTGGTGACACCGATGACGCCCCGCTTGGAGGCTGCGGAGTGCAGTACGCGGGTGCGCGGCTTGCGATGCGACGCCAAGGCCGACGACTCCTTCCGTGAACCGCCTACCGGGTTAGCTGACGGGTTCGGGCGTCGGAAGGCTGCCCTACGGACCGGAGCGCTCCGCTCACGCGGCGCGTACGGGCCGATTCACCCCGGGTGGCACGCGGGCACGCGGTGGTCGCGCGGCGTACGCGAGTGGGTCCCCGGCTCCGGCCCTGCGGCCGGACTCGGCGGTGGCCGCCCGTGCCGACGCTGTCGCCGACGGGGGTGCGGGCTGCCTGGCACGGCACGGTAGCGAAGGTGTGCCGTTCCTGTGAAGGCTGGTGAGGGATACGTCCGATATCTCTTCGTTACCCGTGCGGGATTGGTGCGGTATCCGTCCGGTATGGGCATGCGGGGGTCCGTACGAGACCGGCGCGGGGTCGCCGCCAGGCGCTCGTCGACGGGCCGCGTACCCGCGCCGGGGCGCGGATTTCCGGGCGATTCCCGGGGCGATTCCCGGGACGCGCGGAGGTCTGTCGGTGGGGCCGCCTAGACTCGGACGACGATGAGCAGCCTCTTCGACGACAGCTTCCTGGCGAACCTCGATCCCAAGACCGAGGACCCGCCTCCGCCTCCCCCCGAGGACCAGCACCCGGAGGAGGAGATCCCGGACGATCTCTTCGCGGGCACCTTCGCCGGGGGCGCGGCAGCCGCGCGTGACGCGTATCACCGCGGCGGCTCGCCCCGCACCGTGGTGGACACGGACGCGCTGCTGGAGGGCATGAACGAGCAGCAGCGCGCCGCCGTCGTGCACAGCGGCTCCCCGCTGCTCATCGTCGCCGGGGCGGGCTCGGGCAAGACCCGGGTGCTCACCCACCGCATCGCCCATCTGCTGGGTGCGCGGGGGGTCCACCCGGGCCAGATCCTCGCGATCACCTTCACCAACAAGGCCGCCGGCGAGATGAAGGAGCGCGTCGCGGAGCTGGTCGGGCCGCGTGCGCAGTCGATGTGGGTGTCCACCTTCCACAGCGCGTGCGTGCGCATCCTGCGCCGCGAGCACAAGAAGCTCGGCTTCACCTCGTCCTTCTCGATCTATGATGCGGCGGACTCCAAGCGCCTCATGGCCCTGGTCTGCCGCGATCTGGACCTGGACCCGAAGCGTTTCCCGCCGAAGTCGTTCAGCGCCAAGGTCTCGAACCTGAAGAACGAGCTGATCGACGAGGAGGACTTCGCGGCCCAGGCCACGGACGGTTTCGAGAAGACCCTCGCCGAGGCGTACGCGATGTACCAGGCACGGCTGCGCGAGGCCAACGCCCTGGACTTTGACGACATCATCATGACGACCGTCCACCTCCTCCAAGCGTTCCCTGACGTGGCGGAGCACTATCACCGCCGCTTCCGGCACGTGCTGGTGGACGAGTATCAGGACACCAACCACGCGCAGTACACGCTGGTGCGCGAGCTCGTGGGCACGGGCGCCAGTGCCGGCGCGGGCACGGATACGGATACGGGTGTGGGCGCGGGCGCCGTCGAGCGGGCCGAGCTGTGCGTCGTCGGCGACGCGGACCAGTCGATCTACGCGTTCCGCGGCGCCACCATCCGCAACATCCTCCAGTTCGAGGAGGACTACCCGGACGCCACCACCATCCTCCTGGAGCAGAACTACCGCTCCACGCAGACCATCCTCAGCGCCGCCAACGCCGTCATCGAGCGGAATGAGAACCGGCGCCCCAAGAACCTGTGGACCCAGGCCGGAGCGGGCGCCCGCATCACGGGCTACGTCGCGGACACCGAGCACGACGAAGCACAGTTCATCGCGGACGAGATCGACCGCCTCACGGACGCGGGCGACGCGCGCGCGGGCGATGTCGCGGTCTTCTACCGCACGAACGCGCAGTCCCGTGTCTTCGAAGAGGTCTTCATCCGCGTCGGCCTGCCGTACAAGGTCGTCGGCGGCGTCCGCTTCTACGAGCGCAGGGAGGTCCGCGATGTGCTGGCCTATCTGCGCGTCCTCGCCAACCCCGAGGACTCGGTCTCCATGCGCCGCATCCTCAACACCCCGAAGCGCGGCATCGGCGACCGCGCCGAGGCGATGATCGACGCGCTGGCGCTCCGCGAGAAGATCACCTTCCCGCAGGCCCTGGTCCGCGTCGACGAGGCGTACGGCATGGCGGCCCGCTCCGCGAACGCCGTGAAGCGGTTCAACACGCTGATGGAGGAGCTGCGCACCATCGTCGAGTCCGGCGCGGGCCCGGCCACGGTGCTGGAAGCGGTGCTGGAGCAGACGGGCTATCTGGCCGAGCTGCAAGCGTCCACGGACCCGCAGGACGAGACCCGCATCGAGAACCTCCAGGAACTCGCCGCCGTCGCCCTGGAGTTCGAGCAGGAGCGCGGCGAGGACGAGCCGGGCACGCTGGCCGACTTCCTGGAGCAGGTCGCGCTCGTCGCCGACTCGGACCAGATCCCGGACGACGAGGAAGGCGAGAACGGCGAGGCCACCGGCGTCATCACGCTGATGACGCTGCACACGGCGAAGGGCCTGGAGTTCCCCGTCGTCTTCCTGACGGGCATGGAGGACGGCGTCTTCCCGCACATGCGCGCCCTGGGCAACACCAAGGAGCTGGAGGAGGAGCGCCGTCTCGCCTACGTGGGCATCACGCGCGCCCGCGAACGGCTCTATCTGACGCGCTCCACCATGCGCAGCGCCTGGGGCCAGCCCTCGTACAACCCGCAGTCCCGCTTCCTGGAGGAGATCCCGGACTCCTTCCTGGACTGGAAGCGCACGGGCGCCTCCATGGGCGCGGCGATGGGCCCAGGCTCTGGCGCGGGCGCCGCGATCGGCTCGGGCGTCGGCGCCTCGCTCTCGTCGTCCACGGCGGCCCGGCGCGGCGGCCCGAGCGGCTTCGCGACGCGCCGCGCCAAGGACCGCCCCACGGTCTCGCTGGCGGTGGGGGACAGGGTCACGCACGACAGCTTCGGCCTGGGCACGGTGGTCGAGGTCAAGGGCAGCGGCGACAGCGCCGAGGCCACCGTCGACTTCGGCGGCGAGAAGCCCAAGCGGCTGCTGCTGCGGTACGCGCCGGTCGAGAAGCTGTAGCGGCGACGGCGGGGGCGTCGTCGGCGACGGACGGCGCCCTCGCGGCCGTACGGGATTCTCCGTGACGGCCACCGCCAGGGCGCGGTCTGCGCGTGAGGTCTATGTGGGGTCGAGGCCCTTGGCGCGGAGCCAGGGCAGCGGGTCCACGGCGGAGCCGCCGCCGGGGCGTACCTCGAAGTGGAGGTGCGGCCCGGTGGAGTTGCCGGAGTTGCCGGAGTAGGCGATCGTTTCACCGGCCTTGACCTCGCCGGACCGGATCTTGGTGCTGCTGAGGTGGCAGTACCAGGTCTCCGTGCCGTCCTTCGCCGTGACGACGGCCATGTTGCCGTAGGACATGTCCCACTTGGTGCTGACGGTGCCGTCGGTGGCGGCCTTGACGGGGGTGCCGTAGCTGACGGGGAAGTCGATGCCGGTGTGGATCGACATCCAGTTGACGCCCGCCGAGCCGTAACGCGCGCTGAGCCCGTGCTGCTCGACGGGGAGCGCGAACTTGGGGCGTGCCGCCTCCTTGCGCGCGGCCTCCTCGGCCTTGCGCTTGCGCTCCTCCTCCTGACGCTTCTTGAGGTCGATGCGCTCCTGGGTGCGGTTGGCGCGGTCGGCGAAGTCGTCGGCGTCGGCTGAGAGTCCGGCGAGCTGGGTGTCGAGCTTGTCGTTGGCGGCCGACGGCTTGACGGGGGAGGCGTCCGAGGCCGACTGCGCCGTCGTGTCCTCGCTGTCGCCCGTGCTCCCCATCACGGAGGCGGCGGCGACACCGGCGACGCCCATCACGGCGACCGAGGGCACCGCGACCGTCAGCAGCGCGGAGCGCCGGGGCTTGACGGAGCGGCGGCGACCGCGGGAGTGGGGGACGGCGGCGGAGGCGAGCGGGGTGACGTCGCCGTGGCCTGCCGGGGTGGGCGCGTCGTCGTCGGTCCCCGCGGGTTCGTGCTCGTGCTCGTGTTCGTGGCCGTACGCGTCGAAGGCGCCGACGGTCGGCATCGCCGCGGTGGAGTCCATCGCGGCGCCGGGATCCGGCTCGGGCTCGGGCGCACCGGGCACGGACTGCGAGGCCGCCTGGCTGTGACCGTGACCATGACCGTGGTTGTGGCTGGTGTCACCGGTGCCGTCGTCGTAGCTGTAGCTGTAGCCGTGCGGATCGTGCGGATGCTCGTAGGACTCGTGGGTCTCGTACGCGGCATAAGCGCCGTACGCCTCATGCGTCCCGGTGCCGAAGGCGGTGGCCTCGTAGGACCCGGTGTCGAATGTGCCCGCGTCGAACGCGCCGGTGGTGTCGAAAGCGCCGGATTCGAATGTTCCGGTGTCGTACGCCCCGGGCGTGTCGTGCTGCGGCGTCTCGTACTGCTCGTATTGCGGGTACTGCTCGTAGGACGCGTACTGCTCGGGCTGCGCGTACGTCTCGGCGGCGTAGGCGCTGGTGTCCCACTGGCCCGTCGCGTCGTAGTCCTGCCCGCCGTAGGCGGCGGTGGCGGGCTGGCCGGCGCCGGTGTCCCACTGGGAGGCGTCCCACTGGCCGGTGTCGTAGGCGCCGGTGCCGAATGCCGTGGCGTCGAAGGTGCCCGTGTCCCAATGTGAGGCGGCATAGCCGTAGTTGGCCTGCTCGCCGCTCTGCTGGGCCGGAATGCCGGGCGTGCCCTGGTATCCGGCCTGGGTCCAGGCGGTGGTGTCGTAGTGCCCGGTGTCATAGCCGGTCTCGTACGCACCCGCTCCATACGCCCCCGCGCTCCCGTCGCCGTTGTTTTCGGCGGCGCCCGGGAGGGAACCAAAGAGGGGATCGCCGTCGCCGTAGGAGGCGGCGAGGGCGTCGAAAGTGCCGGTCGAGTAACCGTCGTAAACGGCCGTGTGGCCGTGCGGTGCCTCCTGCTGGCCGTACGCGCCGTACGCCGCCTGCTCGTAGTTCGCGTCGTATGCCGCGTACGAGAAGTCGGAAGCGGTATCGGTCGGGCCGGGGTCTCCCGACGGGTGACGGTCGTTCACCACCAACTTCTCTTTCGCCTCGACAGCAGGGGCGGAGCAGTGCGGCGACTGTACCCGGCGGTACGCGACGGCGACAATCTTCGGCAGGTTTCACGGCTCCATGAAACGGGCATTCGACCGCCTTTCGGCGGACTACGGGCCGTGATTTGGCCCGGTGTTCGATGCGCGTTCGAGGGGCGTTCGGCTTCCGGAGGCGGTCAGGCGACTCCTGCGGGGGACGCGGAGGGCGCCTCGGGAGATGCCGCGGACAGCGCTCCGGTGTGCGCCTCGCCTGCCAACTCCGCGCGAATGCGGGCGGAAACGGCGCAGTCCACCGGCAGCGACAGATGTCCGACACCGCGCACATGGACGTTGCGTACCCGCAGGTCGGGATGGTCCAGCCGGGCCGTCGAGCGCGGGATCATCAGCTCGTCGAGATCGCTCCAGAAGCTGACGAAGGACGTGCGGCAGCCGTGCGGTTCGGGCCCGGCGAGATCGCGGAGCAGCGACGAGCCGGGGCGCATCTGCCGGATGAGGGGGTGCGGGGAGAACGGGGGCGCGGCGCGGGTGCCGCTGTGCGGTGTGCCGAGCGTGATCAGGGTGCGTATCCGCGCGTCCCCGCCGAGGCGCTGCACGTAATAGCGGGCGGTCAGGCCGCCGAGGCTGTGCCCGATGAGATCGATCCGGCGGTGGCCCGTCCGCGCGCAGATCTCCTCCACCTGCTCGGCGAGCCGTTCGGCGGCGACGCGGATGTCCCAGGTCAGAAGGGAGTGATTGAGCGCGTAGAGGTGGCACCAGCCGTGCTTGGCGAGGGCGCGGCGCAGCAGGAGAAAGATGGAGCGGTTGTCGACGAAGCCGTGGAGGAGCAGCACGGGCGGGTGTGTGCGGCCCTCGGTGGGGAGCAGGGAGCAGGCGGTGTCGGAGCCGGGACCGGTGCCGGTGCCGGGGCCTGGGCTTGGTGACGCGCCGCCGCCTGCCTCGTCCGCACCGTCCGGCGAGGTGGGCAGTGCGGTGAGGAGCGGCGGCGGGCGTTCGTCGCGCACGCCCGTCGGATAGAGCAGCACATGTCCCGTCAGGACGAGGGCCTCCATGGCGGCGGCTCGCAGAAAGGGCAGGCCGGGGAGTGCTGTCAGCGCGGAAAGCGCGGTTGGTGCGCGCACGGTCGTCCACCTCCCGAAAGGCACACGAGAGGATGGCGCGGCGCGTGGTGCTGCCCGATCGTGGCGCGAGCGGGCGGTCCGGTCCGCATCACCGTGCCGTGCGGCTGACGGCGCGGTGATGCGGCGACCTTGCTGCGGCTCCTGCGGCTCTCCCCTGACGCGCCGGGCCCGAGTGACGAGTACGGATACGGCGCGTGGCGTACGTGTTGTCCCACGTGTGATTTCCCCCTCCCTTCAGAGCGCGAAACGGCCGGTTGCGGGATGCTGGCGATAACGTTCGTTCACTCCGGCGGCCATGGAGTGCTCCGTACGTCCGTCCCCCGGGCGGTCCCGCGAGGTCGTGGGCGACAAGCGGATGGCGCGGGGCGCCGTTGCCGTCGTAGAGCCGTTGCAGATGGAGGCAGTGATGGGTGTGTCGGGTCAGATCCGCGTGGTGGTGGCCAAACCGGGTCTCGACGGCCATGACCGCGGGGCGAAGGTGATCGCGCGGGCGCTGCGTGACGCGGGCATGGAGGTCATCTACACCGGGCTTCACCAGACCCCGGAGCAGATCGTGGACACGGCGATCCAGGAGGACGCCGACGCGATCGGCCTCTCGATCCTCTCGGGCGCGCACAACACGCTCTTCGCGAAGGTGCTGGAACTGCTGCGCGCACGCGAGGCGGACGACATCAAGGTCTTCGGCGGCGGGATCATCCCGGAGGACGACATCACGCCCCTCAAGGACCAGGGCGTCGCCGAGATCTTCACCCCCGGCGCGACGACGACCGAGGTCGTCGCATGGGTCCGCGCGAACGTCACCCGCCTCGCGGCGTAACCGCGCGTCCGCGCGGTGCGGCCGCGACGGCGGGGCCCCGCGCCTCGCCGGGTGCGCCGCCTCGCTGTGCGACGGGGCCCCTTCTGCCGGGGCGGTGCGAGGGCTCCCGCGCCGCGAGGGTGCCGGTCGCGGGTGCGGGGCGCCGGGGCCGCCGCAGCGACCCTGCTCCCGCTCCTGCCCCGGGTCCTGCCCCGGCCCCGCACGGCCCGCCCCGCCGTCCCGCGTACCGGGGCGGCGAAAGGGGAGGAGGCGGGGCCGCACGGCGTCACCCGTCCAGCTCGGCGCGCATCAGGGCGCGCAGCCGCAGGGTGCCGACGAGCCGCTGGAACGTCTCCGCCCAGTACGCACCGGCCCCCGGCGAACCGTCCTCCGGCTCGTCGGGCACGGCGGCGAGCGGGGCGAGGCGGTCAGCGTCGGACGGATCGAGGCACCGCTCGGCCAGCCCCATCACCCCGCTGAAGCTCCACGGATAGCTGCCCGCGTCACGGGCGATCTCCAGCGCGTCGACCACGGCACGGCCCAGCGGGTCCGACCACGGCACCGCGCACACCCCGAGGATGCGGAACGCCTCCGACAGCCCGTGCGCCTCGATGAAGCGGGCCGCCCACCGCGCGCGTTCCTCCTTCGGCAGCACCGTCAGCAGCTTGGCCGGATCGCCGGGCCCCTCGACCAGTGAGGTGCTGGGCGGGCCGATCAGGGCGCGGGCCCACGGCGCCGAGCGCTGCCGGACGGCGGCGCGGCACCAGGCGGCGTGCAGGTCCTGCCGCCAGTCGTCGGCGACGGGCAGCGCCGCTATCTCCTCGGGCGTGCGCCCGCCGAACTGGCCGCTCCACACCTCCAGCGGCGTCGCCTCCACCAACTGACCCAGCCACCAGGCCCGCTCGCCCCGCCCGGCGGGCGGCTTCTGCACGACGCCGTCCCGGCGCATCGCCGCGTCGCACTCGTGCGGCGCCTCCACGGCGACGCGGGGCTCGGGCTCGAGGGGATCCAGGACGACGCAGCTACGGGCGCGGTCCGCCATGCGCGCGGAGAGCGCGGAACCGGGGAGCCCCGACAGCAGCTCGGCCGCCGTGGACCGCACCGTGTGGCTGCGGTCGCCCAGGGCCCGCTCAAGGAACGGCTCATCGTCGGGATGGAGCCCCTCGCGCAGCGAATCGAGGAACATCAGCCGGTCCTCGGCCCGTTCCGTCGACCAGGTGGAGGTCAGCAGGGCGAGCCCGGCCGCCGGATCGCGCCGCCGCAGCGCGGTCAGTGCGCTGACGCGCTCGGCGAACAGGCCCTCCCCCCAGAGCCGCTGGATGTCCTCCGCGACCTCCCGCGCTTCGGCGTCGGACTCCGCCTCGGACCGCGCCCGTGCCGCCGCGTCCGCCGACTCCGCGTCCGCCGCTTCCGGGACCCCCACCTCCGGGACCCCCGCCTCCGGAACCCGCGTGGTGCCGCAGGTGATGCCGCCGCCCGTTTGCGTGGCCGGGCGCGAACCGTCCGGTGCCGCCGACGCGTGGCCGACGGTGTTGCGCAGCGCGAACCTCCAGTCCCGGTTCAGGCGCGCGAGCCACAGCCCACGGGGGCCCGCGAAGGCCAGGGCCTCGCGCCGCAGGTCCGTACGCGCCCGCGCCGTGTCGAGAAGTGCGGGCAGCAGTTCGGCCGGGGCGCGATAGCCCCGCTCGTTCGCCGCCGACAGCCACTGCGGCAGCAGTTCGGCGAGGTCCGGAGCGGTACTGCGCCGCGCCCCTGCGGAGCCCGGACTGCCGCCGCGCCCCGCCAGCAGCATCGCCAGCCGCCGCCGCGCCGCCTCCGGCAGCGGCCGCCGCGCGTCCTCGGGCGCGGGTCCGGTGCGGGGCGCGGAGGGGGCAGGGAGCAGCGCGGCCCGGCGGCGCACGGTCTCGGCCGCCGCCGCGTCCAGCAGGGCGTGCACGCTTCCGCCCGGAGGCGTGCGCCGCTCGGCCCCGAGCAGCGCGGCGCTGACCAGCTCGCTCCACTGCGCCGCTGGTGCGGTGGTTTCCATGGTGACGGTTCCCCTCCTCGTATGACGTACGGACTCAGGCCCGCGCCGTTTCACGCACGGCGGCCTCACATACCGGCGCCCCCCGGCACCGGCCGCCCCGCGCACGCTGGGACGCTTCCGTCACAGCGGGACCATGTCCGTGCCGTTCCACGTCGCGTACGGGGCGAAGCCGCGGTGGCCGCACTCCCCGAAGACGGTGAGCGGACCACCCCCCGATATGGCCAGGAGTTTCCACAGGGCTGTGGAATCCGTGCCGGACGTGACGGGCAGGGCTGCGTCCTGCTCCGCGTCGGCCACCTGCCAGTCGGATCCGGCGTCCTGCTCGGCGGGCGGCACCGGCACCACGTCCCGCAGGACCGCGGGCCAGCCGTCCAGCCAGGGGTCCTCGCACAGCGCCGCGCCGTACGCCGCGAGCGCGTCCTCCACCGTGCCGCCCGGCGGGACCCAGCCCGCCTCCGGAACTCCGTGCCGCTCCCCGAGCGCGGCACGGAGCGGGCTCGCTCCCGGATAGAAGGCGAGATCGGCCTCGACCGAAGCGCCCACGGGCAGGGCGAGTTCCGGAGCCCGGCCGCCCGCGCCGAAGGACAGCAGCAGCGCGGGCCGCCCCGAATCCCGCCCCCACAGCCATATGCGCCGGACCGTGAGCCGCCCCTCCTCGCCGTCGCGCTGGGCCAGCACGAGCCAGTGATCGCGGATGCGCGACGCCTCGTCGGCCAGCAGCTCGGCCGTGTCCACCGTGAGCCCGACGCGTGCGCGCACCGTGGCGGCGAGCGGCTCGGGCAGCACCTCCAGGCCCAGGAAGCCCTGGTCCAGCAGGTGCAGCAGCGCGCATTCGGACAGCAGCCGCTCCGGCCAGCCGCGCCCGGAGGAGGGGACGGTGCCCAACTCCCGTATGCGCGAGGCGAGGCCGGGTGCCTGCGCGTCCACCATGCGCGCCGCCATCTCGTCCCATGCCGCGTAACCCGCCTGATCGGCGCCCGCGAGGCCGCCGCGCAGCAGATCGGCCAGGCGCTGCTCCAGTTCCGTCGCGCCCGCGGCGATGCGCTGTGCACGCTGCTCCGCACGCTTGCGCGCCCCCTCGGAACCGGTTCCCGGCCTGGCCGATCTGCCGCTCCCCTCCCTGTCCCCGCCGGTGCCGCCCCCGATGGCCCCGGCGTCCCCCGAACTCCGCTGTACGGCGCGCTCCCGCCGCCCGCTCAGCCACTCGCCCGCCCACTCGGGCGGCTCCGGCGACTCCGCGACCGTCCCCCCGCCCCCCGGCGGCTCGCCAGCCCACAGCAGCAGCAGGCCGAGCGCGTGCTTGCACGGGAACTTACGGCTGGGGCAACTGCACTTGTAGCCGGGACCGCCGCCCCCGTTCAGATCCACGACGGTCCGATACGGCTTGCTGCCGCTGCCCTTGCACAGCCCCCACACCGCGCCCGCGCCAGCGCCCGCCTCCGACCACGGGCCGGGCGCCGAGAGCTTGTCGCCCGCCCGGCGCGACGCCTCGTCCGGCGCCAGCGCGGCCACCTGTTCCGCCGTCCAGCGGACCCCCTGTCCAGTCATGTCTCCGACCGTACGAGCCGCCACTGACAATCCACTGAACGACGGCTGTCATCGCAGGTCAGAGTCATGGTGGGGACGACGCGAGGCCGATTGTCAGTGGCGGGGTGCATCGTGTTGAGCACATCGAATCCGCCGTGCGTGAAGGGGGAGTTGTGACCGATACCCATGCCGTGACACAGAAGCTGAGGCCGCATGCGGAAGATGCCTTCGCGGGGGAGCTGAAGGCCCTCGCCGCCGCGGACGACAGGCCGCGTCCCGAGCGGTGGCGGCTGTCGCCGTGGGCCGTCGCCACGTATCTGCTGGGCGGCGAGCTGCCGGACGGAACGGTGATCACGCCGAAGTACGTCGGGCCGCGCCGCATCGTCGAGGTCGCCGTGACCACGCTCGCGACGGACCGTGCGCTGCTGCTGCTCGGCGTCCCCGGCACCGCCAAGACGTGGGTGTCCGAGCACCTGGCGGCAGCGGTCAGCGGTGATTCGACGCTGCTGGTGCAGGGCACAGCGGGCACCGCCGAGGAAGCGATGCGCTACGGCTGGAACTACGCCCAGCTCCTCGCACACGGCCCCAGCAGGGACGCGCTCGTGCCGAGCCCGGTCATGCGGGCGATGTCGGAGGGGATGACGGCGCGGGTGGAGGAGCTGACGCGCGTCCCGGCCGATGTCCAGGACACGCTCATCACCGTCCTGTCGGAGAAGACCCTGCCCATACCGGAGCTGGGCGAAGAGGTGCAGGCGGTGCGGGGCTTCAACCTCATCGCCACGGCGAACGACCGCGACCGCGGCGTCAACGAGCTGTCCAGCGCCCTGCGCCGCCGGTTCAACACGGTGGTGCTGCCCCTGCCCGAGATGGCGGAGGCCGAGGTCGAGATCGTGGCGCGCCGCGTGGACCAGC
The DNA here is from genome assembly GCF_054782395.1 of Streptomyces daliensis. Classification (NCBI taxonomy): domain Bacteria; kingdom Bacillati; phylum Actinomycetota; class Actinomycetes; order Kitasatosporales; family Streptomycetaceae; genus Streptomyces; species Streptomyces daliensis. The sequence continues at coordinate 119,277 of NZ_BAAGSO010000069.1, forward strand.
TCGGCCGCTCCCTCGATCTGCCCTCCGTGCCGGACGGGATAGAGGAGATCCGCCGGGTCGTGACGGTCTTCAGGGAGCTGCGCTCAGGGATGACGTCGGACGGGCGCACGAAGCTCAAGTCGCCCTCGGGGACGCTGTCGACGGCCGAGGCCATCTCGGTGATCACGGGCGGACTCGCGCTCGCGGCGCACTTCGGGGACGGCGTGCTGCGGGCCGGTGACGTGGCGGCGGGGATCCAGGGCGCCGTGGTGCGCGATCCGTCGGCCGATCAGACGGTCTGGCAGGAGTACCTGGAGGCGGTCGTGCGCGAGCGCGACGGATGGAAGGACTTCTATCGCGCCTGCCGAGAGGTCTCTGCGTGACGGATGCCGACGGCGTGAACGGACCGGAGCGGGTGGACGGGACAACGCAGTTGGAGGGGGACAAGCACGTGAAGGACAAGGCGCAGGGGGAAGCGCCGACGGGGGTCGGGGGGCCGATGCTGCTCGGGGTGCGGCATCACGGTCCGGGCTCCGCGCGGGCGGTCCGCGCGGCACTGGAGGGGCACAGGCCGGGCGTGGTCCTCATCGAGGGCCCGCCGGAGGCGGACGGCATTGTCGCACTCGCCGGGGACGAGGCGATGCGGCCACCGGTCGCGCTGCTCGCACATGTGCTGGACGAGCCGGGCAAGGCGGCGTTCTGGCCGCTGGCGGCCTTCTCGCCCGAGTGGGTGGCGATCCGCTGGGCGCTGGCGCACGGGGTGCCGGTGCGGTTCATCGATCTGCCCGCCGCGCACTCCCTCGCGATGGAGCCGGACGGGGCCGAGGGCGAGGACGGAGACGGGGACGGGGAAACGGACGGCGTCGGGCCCGAGGGGACGGGCGGCGAGGACGCCGACGACAAGGACACGGACAACGGCAACGACGGGGTGACGGACAGTCCCGCGCGGGCGCTGCGGATCGATCCGCTCGCCGTCCTCGCGGAGACGGCGGGGTACGACGATCCGGAACGCTGGTGGGAGGACGTCGTCGAGCACCGCGGCACCTGGGGGCAGGCGCCCGGAAACACAGCGGGACCGTACGCGCCCTTCCTCGCACTCGGCGAGGCGATGGCGGCGCTGCGCGAGACCCACGGCGACGGCGGACACCGGCGCGATCTCGTCCGCGAGGCCCATATGCGGCTGCGGCTGCGCGAGGCGGTCAAGGAGTTCGGGGAGGAATCCGTCGCCGTCGTCTGCGGTGCCTGGCACGTGCCCGCGCTCGCGCACAAGACCTCCGTCACGGCGGACCGCCAGTCGCTGAAGGGCCTGCCCAAGGCGAAGACCGAGGTCACCTGGGTGCCCTGGACGCACAGGAGGCTGGGCCGGCAGAGCGGTTACGGCGCGGGGATCGCCTCGCCCGGCTGGTACGGGCACCTGTTCTCCGCTCCGGACCGCCCCGTCGAGCGCTGGATGACGAAGGTCGCGGGCCTGCTGCGGGAGGAGGACCACGGCGTCTCCTCGGCGCACGTCATCGAGGCGGTGCGCCTCGCCGACACGCTCGCGGCCATGCGCGGACGCCCGCTGGCGGGCCTGACGGAGACGACGGACGCGATCCGCGCCGTCATGTGCGAGGGCTCGGACGTGCCGCTGGCGCTCGTCCAGGACCGCCTCGTGGTCGGGGACGTGCTGGGCGAGGTCCCGGAGGGCGCGCCCGCCGTTCCCCTCCAGCGCGATCTGGCCGCGCGGCAGCGCACGCTGCGGCTCAAGCCCGAGGCACAGGACCGCGAACTGGAGCTGGATCTGCGCAAGGACACGGACGCCGCACGCAGTTGCCTCCTGCACAGGCTGCGGCTGCTCGGCATCGGCTGGGGCGAACCGTCCGCCTCCCGCACCGCCGGCACCGGCACCTTCCGCGAGAGCTGGCGGCTGCGCTGGGAGCCGGAACTGTCGGTGCGCGTCGCCGAGGCGGGGGTGTGGGGGACGACGGTGCTGGGCGCGGCCACGGCGAAGGCCGAGTCCGACGCCGTCGAGTCGGCCTCGCTCGCGGACGTCACGGCGCTCGCCGAGCGCTGTCTGCTCGCCGGGCTGACGGACGCGCTGCCCACAGTCATGCGGGTCCTCGCGGACCGCGCCGCGCTGGACGCGGATGTCGGCCACCTCGCGCAGGCGCTGCCCGCGCTGGTGCGCTCGGTGCGGTACGGCGATGTGCGGGGCACGGATTCCGCCGCGCTGACGGAGGTCGCGCTGGGTCTCGCCGAGCGCGTCAGGGTCGGCCTTCCGCCCGCCTGCGCCGGGCTCGACGCGGACGGCGCGGCCGAGATGCGCGGCCATCTGGACGCCGCCCACCAGGCCGTTTCCCTGCTCGGCCAGGAGGCACGGCGGAACGGCTCGGGAGGCGGGAGTGGCGGCAGCGGCGGCAGTTGGGAGGGCTCGGGCACCCAGGACGACTGGCCGGAGCCGGACGCGTCGGCCGGGGGCGGCACCTCGGGCGGGGGCGACGGCACGGAAAGCGGCGGCGGTTCGGGCAGCGGCGATGCGTTCGGCGGCGTCGACGGTGCGGGCGGCCGGGGCGAGGCGGACGGGCTCGGCGTCCGCTGGCGCGGCACCCTGCGCACCCTCGCGGCGCGCGACCGGATACCCGGGCTGGTCCGGGGCCGGTGCGCCCGGCTGCTGCTGGACGACGGCCAGTTGGCCGAGGGAGAGGCGGCCCGGCTGATGGGCCTGGTGCTCTCACCGGGCACGGAGCCGGTCCAGGCGGCGGCCTGGATCGAGGGCTTCCTCGCGGGCGGCGGCATGCTGCTGGTCCACGACGCGCGGCTGCTCGCGCTCGTCGACGGCTGGCTGGCGAGCGTGTCGGAGGACGCCTTCACGGATGTGCTGCCGCTGCTACGGCGCACCTTCGCCGAGTACGAGTCGGGAGTGCGCCGCACGCTCGGTGAACTGGTGCGGCGCGGTACGGGGAAGGGGGACGGCGCGCGCGTGCCGTCCCCCTCCGGGGGCGCGCCCTCCGCCGATCTCGCGGGCTTCGGGCCCGGCCTCGACCGTCGGCGCGCCGACGCCGTACTGCCCACGGTCCGGCTGCTGCTCGGCGCGCCCCACGGCGCCGCCTCGAAGAAGGAGGCGCTGGCGGGCGCGGTCGCCGGCGAGACCACGGCGCGGCGAACCGGGAAGGCCGGGCGGCCCGGCGAAGAGCCTGGCGCGGGGTCAGGAGACGAAGTGCGGTCCGGGATGACGCGGAGGACGGTGGTGACGCGATGAGCGCGGGTACGGAGGAGCGGCTGCGCCGTTGGCGCCTGGTGCTCGGAGACGCGGGGAACTCCGACGGAACCGGGTGCTCCCTCGGCGGCACGGACGCCGCGATGGACCGCACGCTGGAGGCCCTGTACGGCTCGCGCGGCGGCCGTAACGGCGGCAAGGGCACGAGTCCGGGCGGCCAGGGAAGGGGAGGCGAACGTTCCGCTGGGCTCGGCGGCTCGGCGCCCCAGGTCGCCCGCTGGCTGGGCGACATCCGCACCTACTTCCCCAGCTCCGTCGTCCAGATCATGCAGCGCGACGCCATCGAACGGCTCGGCCTGTCGGCGCTGTTGCTGGAGCCGGAGATGCTGGAGGCGGTCGAGGCCGACGTCCATCTCGTCGGCACGCTGCTCTCGCTGAACAAGGCGATGCCGGAGACCAGCAAGGAGACCGCACGCGCGGTCGTGCGCAAGGTCGTCCAGGAGCTGGAGAAGAAGCTCGCCAGCAGGACCCGGGCCACGCTCACCGGCGCGCTGGACCGCTCGGCGAAGGTGAACAGGCCGCGCCACCGCGACATCGACTGGGACCGCACGATCCGGGCGAACCTCAAGAACTATCTGCCCGAGTACGGGACGGTCGTCCCCGAGCGGCTGATCGGTTACGGGCGGGCCTCGCAGTCGGTGAAGAAGGACGTCGTGCTCTGTATCGACCAGTCGGGCTCGATGGCGGCCTCCGTCGTCTACGCGTCGGTGTTCGGCGCCGTGCTCGCCTCCATGCGGTCGATCGACACCCGGCTCGTCGTCTTCGACACCAACGTCGTGGATCTCACCGACGATCTCGACGATCCGGTGGACGTCCTGTTCGGCACCCAGCTCGGCGGCGGCACGGACATCAACAGGGCGCTCGCCTACTGCCAGTCGAAGATCAGCCGCCCGGCCGAGACCGTCGTCGTGCTCATCAGCGATCTCTACGAAGGGGGCATACGCGACGAGATGCTGAAGCGGGTCGCCGCGATGAAGGCGGCGGGGGTGCAGTTCGTGACGCTGCTCGCACTCTCCGACGAGGGGGCGCCCGCGTACGACAGGGAGCACGCGAGCGCCCTCGCCGCACTCGGGGCACCCGCCTTCGCCTGCACGCCCGACCACTTCCCGGACGTGATGGCGGCGGCCATCGAGAAGCGGCCGCTGCCCGTGCCCGAGGCGTAAGGGGGCGTCGCGGATGTAGGGGACGAGACGAGACGAGACGAAGAAGGGCGGGACGAGACGGGGCATAGGGGGGCGTCGGGTCACCGGTCGGCGCGGCCATACCGGCCGACCGGTGACCCGGCCGCGCGAGAAGTGAACAAGTTGTGACGGGAGTTGCGGAGGGGCCCGGTCCGCGTGCAAGGATCTCTCTCACCGCCGGAACGCAGGGCTCCGGGTCACTTTCCGTGACCCCGCGCGGCCCGTGTTCCGTAGCCCCGTCCCCATTCCCCGGGAAGGTCCCCCTCCTTGTCCGCTGCCTTCGCCATGCCTGCCGCCGTGCGCCTTCCGCGCACGGCAGTGGCGCGGCGCGCGCTGCTGACGGTGTTCTTCCTGGGGGGTTTCCTCGCTCTCGCGTTCCTCTTCGGCGGCAGCGCGCACGCGGACTCCGGTCCGCGGCAGGACGGTGCGGCCGGTGCCGGGTCCTCCAGCGGACTGCTGGAGCCCGGCGCCGGTGCGCTTCAGAAGGCGGGCACCCAGGCGGGCGACGAGGCGGGCTCCGAAGAGAGCGTCAAGCCCGAAGAGAGCGACAAGGCGGAAGCGCAGGCGGACGCGGCACGCGCCGAGTTCGACCAGCAGCGTGCCGAGGCGCGCGAGGAGGCGGGCAGGACGACGGATGCCGTCGTCGAGCCGGTCGCCGAGAGCGCCGAGAACGGCGCGGAGCGCACGGGCGGGGTCACCCGTCCCGTCGGCGAGAAGACCGTCGAGACCGTGCGGGGCGTCGCCGACACGGTGGGCCTCGACGAGCTGACGGACCGCCTCGGCCACGGCCAGCGGCCCGGCCACGGCGACGGCTCCGAGGGCCGCCCCTCGGACGGGCACGGCCAGGACGGCGCGCACGGCGAGCGGGACGACAAGGGCGCGGACGGCCCGCACGGGCCCCGGCACCACGCCTCGTCGCTCCCCTCGTTCGACCCCGCGCACAGCGGCCACGCGGCGCAGCACGCGGCAGCCGCCGCGCACGGCGCCGACGACAACGACGGCGCCCCGGCGGACCGGCTCCCGCTCCGCCACCTGCCCGCCACGCCCGCTCCCACCTCCTCCACCTCGTCGCAGAGCTTCGGCGACGGCAGCGGCTCGCGCGGTGGCGCGGACCAGCTCGCCGCCTACGTCAGCGACATGGAGCGCTACGGGCTGCCGCAGCCCGGCGCGGTGCGCGCCGCGCACACCTCGCCGACCCGTGACAGGGCCGGCGACATCCTCGAATTCCCCGGCTAGGGCGGACCGTCCACGCGTCTGCGTTCCCCGTACCTGCCACGCGGGGGTGGACAGGTCTGCCCACAGCCGATTCCCCTGAATTCGAAGGACTCTCCCCAATCATGCGCAAGAACATCCGCCGTACCGTCGTCCTCGCCGCTGCCGCCTCCGGGATCTGGGCGCTCGGCGCCGCCACCGCCAGCGCCGACGAGCTGCCCGTCGCGCCCGACGCCGGTTCCGTGACCGACTCGCTCAAGGGCGCCGACGCGGACTCCGCCACCGGCACGGTCACCGACACCGTCGACGGGCTCAAGGGCGAGGTGCAGGACACCACCGACAGCGTCACCCAGAAGCTGCCCACCAAGCGCGTCCCGGAGACCGGCCTCGAGGACCTGTCCACGACCACAGCGCCGGACGCCGGTTCCGTGACCGACACCGTCGACGGTGTGACCGGCGAGCTCGCCGACAAGACCGGTGACCTGGGCAAGGGCGGCGACGCGGCCAAGGGCGCCGTCAAGGGCGCGGAGAAGACCGCGGGCAAGGCCGTCGGCAAGGCCACCGGCGTGGCCGGTGACGTCAAGGGCAAGGCCACCGAGGCCACCAAGGCCGTCGACGGCCTCAAGGGCGGCGAGCTGCCGCAGGTTCCGGCCGTCGGCGCCGTCTCCGGCCTGCCCACCAAGGACCTGCCCGCCCAGGGCCTGCCCACCGACGCGCTCCGGACCGACGGCCTCCCCGCCGCCCCCTCGGCCCCGGGCACCGGCAACCTCTTCAGCGGCATCGCCGCCGCAGGGCTGCGCCCCGAGCAGCTCACCACGGCGCTCAAGGGCGGCACGACGCAGCAGGTCGTCAAGAGCACCAAGCAGACCGTCGCGCCCGTGCAGCCGGTCGTGGGCGGCGTGGGCGGTACGGGCGCCTCCGTGCTGCCGCCCGTCGCGCAGTCCCTCGTCGTGCGGACCCTGCCGGTCACCGGGCAGGTCACGGGCCTCGCCGGTCAGACCACCGGCATCGCCGAGCAGGCCGCCGGTGACGCGGGCACGACCGCCGACCACGCCGTCTCCGCCACCGTCCCCTACGTCGCGGGCATCACCATCCAGGCCGACGGCCTGGCCCAGGGCGTGACCGGTGACGTGACCGGCCACGTCAGCGCCTTCGGCCAGAGCCTGGCCGCCGACGTCGCCCCGTTCGCCGGTGGCCTCGGCAGCAACGCCGCCACCGACACGCAGACCCTCGCGGGCAACGCCGTCACCGGCGTGCGGGGCGTCGGCCCGGCGAACGGCGTGGAAGCGGTGTCCGGGCTCGGCTCCGTCGCCGGTGCGGGTGACCTGACCGACGCCGCCAACATCCCGGCGCTGCCCGTCGTCTCGACGCTGCCCGCCGCCACGCTGCCCGGCGCCTCCTCGCTGCCCGTCACCGTCCCGGCGGTCTGAGGGACAGTCCTCCATCCAGGCTGGTGGGGCGGCTCTCCGTGGGGGTGAGCCGCCCCGCCCTCCCTCCCTCTCCTCCCACCTCCCTCCCCTCCACCACTACGGAATCGGGACAGCGATGCGCATGCGGAAGAGCATCCGCCGCGGAGCCGTCGTCGCCGCTGCCGCCGCCGGGCTGTGGGCCCTCGGGGCCACCGCGGCACAGGCGGACGGGCTGCCGTCGGCCGACGGCGTCCTCGGCACGGCGAGCACGGCGAGTACGGCGAGTACGGCAGGCACGGTCGACGTCGTCGACGACGCCCTGGACACCGACGACGCCCTGGACACCAAGGACGTCCTGGACGACGGCACGGTGACGACCCTCCCCGCGAAGGAGGCGACCGGCCGGGACGTGCACGTGCCCGCGCACGTGAAGCGGACAGCAAAAACAGCGGAAGCAGCGGAAGCAGTTGGCACGACAGAAACAGTCGGTACGACGGAGGCGGCGGAAACGGTAGGACATGCCCAGGAGAAGGCCAGGGAAGCCGTGTCAGCGGCGCGAGGGACCCGTGCGCTTCCGGCGTCCACGGGAGCTTCGGCAGCCGGAACCGTGTCCGGCCTCGCGGCTGCGTCCGCCGTCCCGCACGCGCCCGAGGTGCCGGAGGACGTGGTGATCGGGGTGCCCGAGGTGGTGCCCGGCGTGCCGAGCATCGGCGTCGTGCCGCTCTCGCTGCCCGGCATCCCGGGCGTCGGGCCGATACCCGGCGACTCGTCGTCGGTCCCGCCGGTCGTCGGCTCGCTCCCGTCGGTGCTGCTCGACCACTGAGCGACTCACGGGCCCGGCCTGGCCGCGGCGGTCTCTGTGGGGAGAGCCGCCGCACACGTCAGGCCGCACACGTCGGGCCATGGAAAGCGACAACGTCAGGGGTACGTACGAGGGACGGCGGTCCCGCGTACGTACCCCTGACGTACGCCGGTCTTCCCTGCCGCCGAGGCACTCCGCAGCAGGCGGGAGACCATTTGTGACCGTTGTCACCGCGCCGGTGTGAGCTGCGATTTATGAAGCGCTCACGCACAGAGCTAACCTGCAAGGCGGACATGCCGCGCGCCACCGGCGACGCCGCGGCCACGCGGCACGCCCACGCTGACATCGACCGCGATACCACTGATTAAGGGGACGGACGCGCGTGGACCTGTTCGAGTACCAGGCGAGGGACATCTTCGCCAAGCATGACGTACCGGTGCTGGCCGGTGAAGTCATCGACACGCCCGAGGCGGCGCGCGAGGTGACCGAGCGTCTCGGCGGCCGCGCGGTCGTCAAGGCGCAGGTCAAGACCGGCGGCCGCGGCAAGGCCGGTGGCGTGAAGCTGGCCTCCGACCCGGCGGACGCTGTCGAGAAGGCCAACGCCATCCTGGGCATGGACATCAAGGGCCACACGGTCCACAAGGTGATGCTGGCCCAGACCGCGGACATCGCGGAGGAGTACTACGTCTCCTTCCTCCTCGACCGCACCAACCGCACCTTCCTGGCCATGGCCTCCGTCGAGGGCGGCGTGGAGATCGAAGAGGTCGCCGCGACCAAGCCCGAGGCCCTGGCCAAGATCCCGGTCGACGCCATCGAGGGCGTCACCGAGGCGAAGGCCCGCGAGATCGTCGAGGCCGCGAAGTTCCCGGCCGAGCTGCACGACCAGGTCGTGAATGTCCTCCAGAAGCTGTGGGACGTCTTCGTCAAGGAGGACGCCCTCCTCGTCGAGGTGAACCCCCTGGTCAAGACCGGCGACGGCAAGGTCATCGCGCTGGACGGCAAGGTGTCCCTGGACGCCAACGCCGACTTCCGCCAGCCCGACCACGACGCGCTGGAGGACAAGGCCGCCGCCAACCCGCTCGAGGCGGCTGCCAAGGCCAAGGGCCTGAACTACGTCAAGCTCGACGACGGCCAGGTCGGCATCATCGGCAACGGCGCGGGTCTGGTCATGTCGACCCTCGACGTCGTCGCGTACGCCGGTGAGGCGCACAGCAACGTCAAGCCCGCCAACTTCCTGGACATCGGCGGCGGCGCCTCGGCCGAGGTCATGGCCAACGGCCTGGAGATCATCCTCGGCGACCCGGACGTCAAGTCCGTCTTCGTCAACGTCTTCGGCGGCATCACCGCCTGCGACGCCGTGGCCAACGGCATCGTCCAGGCCCTGGAGCTGCTCAAGAGCAAGGGTGAGGACGTCAGCAAGCCGCTGGTCGTGCGCCTCGACGGCAACAACGCGGAGCTGGGTCGCAAGATCCTGACCGACGCCAACCACCCGCTCGTGCAGCAGGTGGACACCATGGACGGAGCGGCCGACCGCGCCGCCGAGCTGGCTGCCAAGTAAGAGGGACGAGGACACCGAGAACCATGGCTATCTTCCTTACCAAGGAGAGCAAGGTCATCGTCCAGGGGATGACCGGCTCGGAGGGCCAGAAGCACACCAAGCGGATGCTGGCCTCCGGCACCAACATCGTCGGCGGTGTGAACCCGCGCAAGGCGGGCACCACCGTGGACTTCGACGGCACCGAGGTGCCCGTCTTCGGCGGCGTGAAGGAGGCCATCGAGGCCACCGGCGCCGACGTGACCGTCATCTTCGTCCCGCCGAAGTTCAGCAAGGACGCCGTCGTCGAGGCCGTCGACGCGGGCATCGGCCTCGCGGTCGTGATCACCGAGGGCATCGCGGTCCACGACACCGCCTACTTCTGGGACTACGCCGCCCAGAAGGGCAACAAGACGCGGATCGTCGGCCCCAACTGCCCCGGCCTCATCACCCCGGGCCAGTCCAACGCGGGCATCATCCCGTCGGACATCACCAAGCCGGGCCGCATCGGCCTGGTGTCGAAGTCCGGCACGCTCACGTACCAGATGATGTACGAGCTGCGTGACATCGGCTTCTCGACGGCAGTCGGCATCGGTGGCGACCCGGTCATCGGCACGACGCACATCGACGCGCTGCGCGCGTTCGAGGCGGACCCCGACACCGATCTGATCGTGATGATCGGCGAGATCGGCGGCGACGCCGAGGAGCGGGCCGCTGACTTCATCAAGGAGAACGTGACCAAGCCGGTCGTCGGCTACGTCGCGGGCTTCACCGCTCCCGAGGGCAAGACCATGGGGCACGCGGGCGCCATCGTCTCCGGCTCGTCCGGCACGGCGCAGGCGAAGAAGGAGGCCCTGGAGGCCGCGGGCGTGAAGGTCGGCAAGACCCCGTCCGAGACCGCGCGCCTGGCGCGCGAGCAGCTCGGCGGCTGACGGCGGCTCTACGGGCCGTGCGGGCGGAGTCGGCTGACGTGGCCGTGCTGGCTGCGCTGGCCGTACCGGCTGCACTGGTCGTGTCGACCGCACCGGTCGTACCGGCTGCACCGGCCGCACCGGTCGTGCTGGCCGCACCGGTCGTGCTGGCTGCGCCGGCCGCGCACGGCTGACGCCGAGCCTGGCGCGCCGAGGCCGTCCGGTCTCCGTGCGAACGCTGACGGGCCCGTCCCCCTCACCGGGGGGCGGGCCCGTCAGCGTGACGCGACCCGGCCACGGCCGCCCGGACCGGGCCGGGGAACCGGCCCTGGAACAACCCGGGCCCACTCGTCTTCCCGGCCTCCCGGGTCTTTGTCGTCTTCGCCGCCCTCGCCGCTTTCCGGAGGGCCTTCTCCCGTTCCCGCTGCTGCGCCCGTTCGCGCTTCTTCTCGCGCTCGCGCGCCTCCTCACGCTCACGCTCCCGGGCGACCTCCTCCGTCCGCGGCTGGTCGCGCTTCAGCTCGCCGTCGGGCGTGAAGTCGTCCATGTGCATGCGGCGGTTGACGGAGCGCAACTGGGGCGCGTACGCGGAGCCGGAGGTCTCCGGCGCGGCTCCGGGCAGGGGCTGGACGATGCCGAGGACCGCGTCCTTGGCCTTCCGCTCACCACCGCTCGGGTGTCTCTCCTCGGTGCCGCGCGCGTGCTGGTCCGCACCCGCGCCCGAGCCCGAGCCTGAGCTGTCCGGGGGGCCGGCGGAGGGGGCGAAGCGCGTGCTGCCGACGGCCTGCCCCCGCGCCTTGTCGTCCGCGGGCCGGTCAGCTCCGTCGGACCCGTTCCACAGCGCGGCCCCGGTGAACACGGCGACCGTGACCGTCAGACCGACCGCGGCGCCGTGCCGGCGCTGTGTCCTGCGTTCGCCGCCGCGCCGCACGAGCCGCGCCGGGCGCGTGCGCGCGGGCTGCGCCGCGGCCAGCTCCCGCAGCCGCGCGGAGAGCAGGACGCCGCGCGGCGCGCCCGGCTCGTCCCGCAGCTCCGGCATCCGTTCGAGCACGGCGTCGCGCGCGTGCTCCAGCCGCCCGGCCGTGGCCGGAGTGCTCGCCTCCGTCTCGGCGGCGATGGCGGACAGGCCGACGCCGAGACCGTCGTGCAGGAGGAGCGCGGCGCGGTACGAGGGAGGCAGCGCCAGCAGCGCTTCGAGCAGCGCCCGGTCGGAGGCGGGGGCGCGACGGGTGTCCCGGTGCCGTCGCCGGGGGCGGAGCCGACGCCAGGGGGAGAGCGCGTACGTGTACATCGCGGCCCTGACCCACCCGCCAGGGTCCGGGTCGACGGCGACCTCGGGCCAGCGCTCCCAGGCCAGGTGGAACGCGGCGGCGACGGCCCGGTCCGCCATCCGACGGTGCCCGCACAGCAGGAACGCCTGGCGGCTGAGGGCGGGAGCGTGCTGCGCGTACAGGGCGTCGAAGGCGCGCGCCGGGGTTTCGGGTCGCGTGGGGACGGTGGCGGATGTGACGGGGGTGAGGGGGGTGACGAGGGCGACGAGCGCGAGCAGGTCCTCCTCGTTCTCCCACACCCCCGTCCCGGGTCGGCTTCCGCGCTCCGGTTCCGCTTCCGCTTCCGGATCCGGGCCCGAGTCCGGACCCGGGGCCGCTTCTGGCTCCGGTGGCGGCTCGGCGTCGGCCTTCTTCCTGGTGGGACGCTCGGAACGGCGGCCGTCTCCGCCCCTCACGCGCCCGGCTTCCTCTCCACACTCGGGTACGAGGGCCGGATCGCTCTGGCACTTTGTGTGAAAAGATACATACGGACATCCTGGGCGACACAGCGACGATTCGCGCGATACCGGGGCGAAACGGGTGTTCTTGGCAGCATGGCGACCGTGAGCCAAGTGACGCAGCGCAGCCCGTCGTTGTCCCCGTACGCCCGAACGGCGCGGCGACCGCTGCCCGCGTCCGGTGCCTGGCTGTTCGGGGGAGCCGTCGCCGCGTGCCTGGGCCTCGGCCTCCTCGCCGTCGTGGTGCTGCTCCTGTGGATCACCTCGCCGTACCCGGACAGCGGCCCTGGCGGCGCGCTCCACGTCGCCGCAGACCTCTGGCTGCTCGCGCACGGGGCGCGACTCGTGCGCGCCGAGACCCTGTCGGGGCAGTCCGCGCCCATGGCGCTCACCCCGATGCTGCTCGCCGTGCCACCCGCCTGGCTGCTGTACCGCACGACGCTGCTCGCCCTCGTGGAGGGGGAGGAGCGCGGGGACGGGCGCGGCCCGAGGTCCGTCGTCGGCTGGGTGGCGGGCGGATACCTGCTGGTCGCGGGCGCGGCCGTCTGCTACACGGCCACTGGCCCGCTGCGTGTCGACGTGCTCAGCGCCGTGCTCCGGCTGCCGCTCTTCGTGCTCGGCGTGACGGCCGTCGCGGGGTGGCTGGGCGGCGGGCGGCCCGCGCTGGAACTGCCCGCGCGGCTGAATCGGCTGCGCTGGCTGAACTGGCTGCACCGGGTGTTCGCGCGCCCGCTGCTCCGCATCCTCACCCGGCGACGGGTCCTCACCGCCGTACGGGGCGCGGGCGCCGCCGTAGCCGTACTGGTCGGGGGCGGTGCGCTGCTCGCCGGTGGCGTGACGGTGTGGCACGCGGGGGCCGCACAGCGGGCGTTTCCACAGCTCACGGACTCGTGGTCCGGCTACGTCGCGGTGCTGTTGGCCGCCGTCGCGCTGGTGCCGAACGCCGCCGTCTGGGGGGCGGCGTACGCGCTCGGGCCCGGGTTCACGCTCGGGGCGGGCAGTGCGGTGGATCCGCTGGGCGGTGCCGTCGGGTATCCGCAGCTTCCGCACTTTCCGCTGCTCGCGGCGTTGCCGGGGGAGGGGGGTGG